>CAIYQF010000034.1 GCA_903928325.1 uncultured beta proteobacterium
ATGGCATTGACGCGGGTTTCGTTGGCTGTGACCTCATGCGCCGCCTCCAGACTGAAGTGCTGCAACGCATAAATGGCTTGCCGAATCTGTGACTCCACCAGGCCACCAAGCTCCATGACCTGCGAGGAAACCGAGGTCAACTCGCTGTCGAATTGGGTGGATAAATGTTTTTCAGGCATAGCGAACTCCAGGTAATTTGCGCGGTATCAAATGGGTACTACTGGCACGTGCAAAGCACATGCATCACGGCCAGTGTGCAGGATTAGCCAAAACGCCCCGTAATGTAATCTTCGGTTTCCTTGCGGGTCGGCTTGAAGAACATCTGCTCTGTGGCACCAAACTCGATGAGGTCGCCCAAGTACATATAGGCGGTGTAATCGCTGCAACGCGCGGCCTGTTGCATATTGTGGGTGACGATAACCACCGTGTAATCGGTCTTGAGCTCGACGATCAATTCCTCGACCTTTGCCGTAGAAATAGGATCCAGCGCCGAGCAAGGCTCGTCGAGCAGCAAAACTTCTGGCTTGATCGCAATACCGCGGGCAATGCACAAACGCTGCTGCTGACCGCCCGACAGGCTCGATCCGTTTTGGTTGAGCTTGTCTTTGACCTCGCCCCACAGAGCCGACTTGCGCAAGGCCCATTCGACACGCTCTTCCATGTCGGTGGCGTTGAGGTCCTCAAAAAGCTTCACGCCAAAAGCGATGTTGTCAAAAATTGACATGGGAAAGGGAGTTGGCTTTTGGAAAACCATGCCCACTTTGGCGCGCAAAAGGGCAACGTCTTCCTTGCTGGTAAGCAAGTTCTCGCCATCGAGCATCACTTGGCCTTGGGCCCGCTGCTCGGGATAGAGCTCAAACATGCGGTTAAACACCCGCAGCAAGGTCGACTTACCGCAGCCCGATGGGCCAATAAATGCCGTCACTTTGCCAGCAGGAATGTCCAGGTTGATGTTCTTCAACGCATGAAACTTGCCGTAGTAGAAATTCAGGTCTTTAACGGCGATCTTGGTCGAGGTGGGGCCGGTATCAGTTTTGAGCATAGGAATACTTTGGAGGTACGGATGGATGATGCGCTGCCGCTTGCGTCAGCTTTTGACTCGCGTGAGCACGCGCGCCGCGATGTTGAGACCCAACACGGCTAGGGTGATCAAGAACACCCCTGCCCAAGCCAACTTCTGCCAGTTTTCGTACGGGCTCATGGCGAACTTGAAAATCGTGACCGGCAAACTTGCCATGGGCTGGCCAAGGCTAGATGTCCAGAATTGATTGCTCAATGCCGTGAACAACAGCGGAGCGGTCTCACCCGCAATGCGAGCCACGGCCAACAGAACACCGGTAATCACGCCAGCACGCGCCGATTTGAGCGTGATGCTGATAATCACCTTCCACTTCGGCGACCCCAGTGCATAAGCAGCCTCGCGCAGCCCAGGTGGGACCAGTTGCAACATGTTTTCTGTGGTGCGTATGACGACGGGAATGACAATCAGCGCCAACGCCAGTACGCCGGCAAAAGCAGAAAATGTATGCACCGGGTTGACCGCAATGGCGTAGACAAACAGCCCGATCACAATCGATGGCGCAGACAACAAGATATCGTTTACAAACCGCGTAACGTTGGCAAGCCATCCGCTGCGATCAAACTCCGCCAGATAAATGCCAGCCATGATGCCAATGGGTGTTCCGATGAAGGTGGCCAATCCGACCATCAAGCACGAGCCGTAAATGGCATTTGCAAGGCCGCCCTCTTCGTTGGGCCCAGGTGTCATTTCCGTCAAGGTAGCCAAGGACAGGCCACCGACTCCCAAGACGACGGTTTGAATCAGTATCCAAAACAGCCAAAATAGGCCAAAGGCCATGGCCAACAAGGCCAATCCGGTTGCCAGTTGGTCGACGCGCTTGCGGCTTGCAAACTTCTGCGCGCGTGCGGCATAGCCCGCGGTCGACCCCGAAGCACCCACCTCGGCAGCGTTATTGATCGTAGCGCTCATGTTTTTGCACCTTCGCCTTTGCGCAATTGCGCCAGTAACAGTTTGGACAAAGAAAGAATGACAAAGGTGATGAAGAAGAGCACCAAGCCAAGGTACATCAGGGCCGCCTGGTGCAAACCTTGGCCGGCCTCGGCAAATTCGTTGGCCA
>CAIYQF010000035.1 GCA_903928325.1 uncultured beta proteobacterium
ACGGGCGTGAATGCCAGGGCTCCCAGCCCAAAACCCGCCCCGCTCCGCAAGCCCGGCAGGTGTCGGCCAGCCGTCAATAAATCTACTTTTGGCATGGCATGGGTTTTGCACATAGGGTGTCTCCATCGACCCTTTGTTGCAAAAACCCACTATGTCAGCCCTCTGGACATCCACCTCAGCCCTCTGGCTAGACCCGTTTCGCCCGCTATCGGCTGCGAACCAGGCGCAGCTTGGGGAAGCGGGCTTGCACGCATCACCCATTAGCACGCTGGAGGAACTCGAAGCCGGTCTGTCGGCTCCCCACCAGGGGCGGCGCGCCGTGGTGCTGGGCCTGGGCACCGATATCGCCTTGCTGCACGAGACCATGACCCTGGTCAACCAAATGGACCACGCCGTGGCCGTGGTCTGTCGCACCGAGCGCCGCCAACTCGAGCTCGCGGTGCAGGCCCTGCAAACCGGCGCCTGCCACGTGATCGCGGCTGACGACTGGAGCGCAGCAGCCTGGCAGGCCGCCATCCAGCGCGCATCCATAGCCGCTTTGCCTGCCGCCGCACTTGCCGACAATGGCGCCACCGAAACCACAACCCCAACCCCGGTCAGCAAACCTGCCACGGAAAGCGCCGTGCGCAGCGTGGTCTATGTTGACCCCGTGAGCCGCAACCTGCTGGCCTTGGCGCAGCGCGTAGCGCAAGCGCAGGTCGCCGTTTTGATCGAAGGGCCTACTGGCTCGGGTAAAGAAGTGCTGGCCCGCGTGCTGCACGAAGCGTCCAGCGCAGCCAACGGCCCGTTTATTGGCCTCAATTGCGCCGCCTTGCCCGAGCACATGATCGAAGACATGCTCTTTGGCCACGAAAAAGGCGCTTTCACCGGCGCCGTCAAAGAACACCGAGGCCTGTTTGAACAAGCCCAGGGGGGTACCTTGTTTTTAGACGAGATTGGCGAACTGCCCTTGCAACTGCAAGCCAAGCTGCTGCGTGTATTGCAAGAGCGCACGCTGGTACGCCTGGGTGGCGAGCGCTTCATCGCCCTGGACGTGCGCGTGGTGGCCGCTACCAACAAAAACCTGCGTGAATCGATCGGCCTGCGCGAGTTCCGCGAGGACTTGTACTTCCGCTTGAGCACCTTCAAGCTGCGCGTGCCCCCGCTAGCCGAACGCGCAGGCGACATATTGCCGCTGGTGGCCCGTCTTTTGGCCCGCCACACCCGCACCGCCCAGACCTGGAGCGTGAGCGCTGCGGCCCAAGCCCTGCTGCTGGCCTACGCCTGGCCGGGCAATGTACGTGAGCTGGAAAACGTGATGCAGCGCGCTGTGGTCTTGTGCGCCGACCACCATATTGATGTCCAGCACCTGATGTTTGACGACATGCCCGACGACGCAATGCTTACGGCAAGCGTGCGCAGCACCTCGGTGGCACCCGGCGCAGATTCCTTGGCCCATGTGCCCAGCGTGGTTCCCACAGAGCCCGTGCCCATGCCGGTGGCGCACGGTGCGGACGCAGCGGCCGCCCCGTCTGGCGAGGCGCACCTCGGTGGCCCCTTACAAGCTGCGGTGAAGCACAACGAAAACCATTTGATCCGCATGGCGCTGGAGTCCTCACGCAGCCGTTTGGAGGCGGCAGAAAAACTCGGCATTAGCCCGCGGACCCTGCGCTACAAGCTCGCCCGCCTGCGTGACATGAACCTGCCCTTGCTGTCGCAGCCCTGAGCGCTGGCCCAACTACAACGACCCGGAATACCGCCATGATCGAAAACGCCACCTCTGCCAACAGCATTGCTGCCATGCTCAAGACGCTGCAAACCCATGCAGCGCAAGCCAGTGGCCACGTCGACCCCAATGCGGGCACGCAGGCAACGACCAAGACCGACTTCTCAGAGCTGATTCGCCAGGCCGTGAGCCAGACCAATGCATCGCAGGTGGACGCACAAAACACCGCCCAGGCTTTTGAGCGCGGCGAAAGCGTTCCGCTGACCGACGTGGTGCTGAAAATGCAAAAAGCCTCACTCTCGTTTGAAGCCACCTTGCAGGTACGCAACAAGGTGCTAAAAGCGTACGAAGACATCATGAACATGCCGGTCTAAAGCCCGCATCCGACCCCACACGCCCACCCCAACAGCGCTGAAAGAGACTCCCCATGGCAACCGCAACCGCAACCGCTGGCACGTTTTTACCCGCCAACGCAGGCAACGCCCCATTGGCCACCCGCAGCGGCAATGACCGCCGTGTGGCCTCGACCGACCAGGGCGACGGCGTGTACACCGACGTCACAGGCGCCGGGGGCGATTTTTCGGGCCCGTTTGGACCCATCAAACAAATTTTGAGCCAGCCTGCAGTGAAGAAGTCCCTGCCGCTGATGGTCATCGCCGTGGCCTTGTTGGCGTTTGCGCTGGTCTACACCCTGATCAACGCGCCCACCTACCGTCCTATCGTTACCGGAGTGACCGAAACCGACCAGCAAGCCGTGTACGAGGCGCTCAAAGGCGGGGAGTTCAAGCCCATCATCGACGCCGGCAGCGGCCAAATCACCGTGCCCAACAACCGGTACCACGAGGCGCGCATTTTCCTGGCCTCCAAAGGCCTGCCAAAAACCGCCGCCACCGGCCTGGACTCTTTGAAAGACCAGTCGGCCATGACCACCAGCCAGTTCATGGAACAGGTGCGCTACAACTCGGCCATGGAGCAAGAGCTTGCGCGCAGCATCCAGCAGATTGAGTCCAT
>CAIYQF010000036.1 GCA_903928325.1 uncultured beta proteobacterium
AGGCGATGCCCCACCCCATGATGAAGGTGCCCGCCCTGGGCGCCAATGCCTTTGTCACCATCAAGCGCAGCGAATTCAACGCGGGCAAATACGCCCCCTACGTGGGTGACGATGTGCGCATAGACATCGCCATCGAAGCCCAGGCCAAATAAGCCGGTTTCATCGCAGCACAAAGGGG
This sequence comes from uncultured beta proteobacterium, assembly GCA_903928325.1. Classification (GTDB taxonomy): domain Bacteria; phylum Pseudomonadota; class Gammaproteobacteria; order Burkholderiales; family Burkholderiaceae_C; genus Allorhodoferax. The sequence goes on from CAIYQF010000036.1 coordinate 179, forward strand.
GCTTTGCAAGCCCCCGCGCCTGACAGTCGCCATTTAAGCTTAGATGTGGCGCTTTGATTTAGCGCCGCTGGCGGCGGGCGTGAAAGATAAAGCCCAGGGTGTTGAGCAAGAGCTGCGCCGCCAATATGGCTGTCACGCCCGCTGGGTCGTAGGCCGGCGCCACTTCCACCAGGTCAATGCCCGCAATGCGCCCGCCGCTGCGTTGCACCAGGGCCTGGATGATTTCCAGCACCTCGTAGTACAAAAAGCCGCCGTGGCTGGGGGTGCCGGTGCCGGGGGCGATGGACGGGTCAAAACCGTCAATGTCGATGGTGAAGTAATAGTTCGGCGCTTCGGGAATGGTATCGAGCACGCCTTGTACGCCCATGGTGCGCACCTGGCGTACCGAATAAATTTGTGATCCTGCGGCGCGCGCGTCGTCGTAGTCTTGCCGGTTGCTCGACGACACGTTGCGGATGCCCAGTTGCGTCATGCCGCTGATGTGGCTCATCTCAGACGCGCGGCGCAGCGGGTTGCCGTGGCCGTAGCGCACGCCGTGGCGCTCGTCCACAAAGTCCAGGTGCGCATCAAAGTGCACGATGTGGATAGGCCCCTGGCCGTCGAAAGCCTTGATGACCGGCGCGTGGATGGAGTGGTCGCCCCCCAGCACCAGCGGCATGGCGCCAGCAGCCAAAATTTTGCGAATGGCGTACTCGGTGTTGGCGTGGCTTTTGGCCATGTCGGTGTGCACGATGTCGGCGTCGCCCACGTCCACCATGCGGATTTGGTCGCGGGTCAGGTAGAGCACATCGTCCTCATGGTCATAGGCGCCGCCATGGCCAAACGAGAACAGTGTGGACGCCTCGCGAATAGCGCGCGGGCCAAAGCGCGCGCCGGGGCGCCACTGGGTGCCCATGTCATTGGGCACGCCAAGGACAGCCACGTCGGCGTCAATGGCGTTCCAGTCGGTGCACACTGGGGATTTGGCAAACGTGCAATGGCCCACAAAGGGCAGGTCCAGGCGACCGGTTTGGTAGGCGTTTTCAGACATGGTTCAGGGTTTCCGTCGGTTTGAGGGGGGCACTGGCAGCGCCCGGCCCCGCCATGATAGGACAGCAGCCGGCGTTGACAGGCGTTAGCGGGCCCATCGCCTGGGCTAATGAAAGTCCCGGCTCCCCGGCGCCAGGTCGCCCAGCAGGTGCGTCAGGTCCACCAGGCGTTTGGCGATCAGGTGGCGCACCTGGCCGCCACTTTCCTCGTCGCGCTGCCACACGCCGTACACCGCCAGCAGGCGGGCGCGGTACAGGGCGGGGCGAAAGGCTTCTTTCACCGCCTTCCAGACGATGACGTTGACGCTGCCGGTCTCGTCCTCCAGCGTCAAAAAAATCACGCCCTTGGCGGTGTGCGGCTGCTGGCGCATGGTGACGATGCCGCAGGCGCGCGCCAGGCGCCCGTGCGGAAAGTCGCGCATCTGCGCGGCGCTGAGCAGCTTTTGTGCGGCCAGTTGCGGGCGCAAAAAAGCCACCGGGTGCTGGCGCAGGCTCAGGCCGGTGGCGGCGTAGTCAAACACCACCTCTTCGCCCTCCCAGGCAGCGGGCAGCGCCAGCGCTTCTTCGGCCACCGGCACGCCACGAAACAACGCTGGCGCGGCGTGCAGGGCCGAAGCGTCCCACACCTGCTGGCGGCGGTGGCCGCTTAAGGAGCGCAGCGCGTCGGAACTGGCCAAGGCTTTGAGGTCACCCGCGTCCAAGCCGCAGCGGTGCGCCAGGTCGTGCGTGCTGGCAAACGGCGCGCGCGCGCGCTCTTGCGCAATACGCTGCGCCACCTCCTGGCGCAATCCACTGACCATGCGCAGGCCCAGGCGGATGGCGGGATGCAAAGCGGTTTGTGCGCGGCCGCAAATGGGGTCAGAGCCCGATTTCGTTGGAGACCGCGCGCTCCGAATAGGCTGTTGTCCTGAATCGGGATCTGACCCCATTTGCTCGGGATCTGACCCCATTTGCTCTGTTGCCGTGTGCTGCGGGAAATTGGGATCTGACCCCCATTTCTCTTTCTCCAGCGTGCAATCCCAGTCGCTGTGGTTGACGTCTACAGGGCGCACTTGCACGCCATGGCGGCGGGCGTCTTGGACGAGTTGGCTGGGGGCGTAAAAGCCCAGGGGTTGGCTGTTGAGCATGGCGGCCAGAAAGCAGGCGGGTTCGTGGCGTTTGAGCCAGCAGCTCACGTAGACCAAGAGCGCAAAGCTGCCGGCGTGACTCTCGGGGAAGCCGTATTCGCCAAAGCCTTCGATCTGCTTGAACAGGCCGTCGGCAAATTCTTGCGTATAGCCGTTGGCCACCATGGCGCCCACCAGGCGGTCGTAGAAATGGTGCACGCCGCCTTTGCGCTTCCAGGCGGCCATGGAGCGGCGCAGGCTGTCGGCTTCGCCACCGCTAAAACTTGCTGCGGCCATGGCGATTTGCAT
>CAIYQF010000037.1 GCA_903928325.1 uncultured beta proteobacterium
ATGCGCCACGCCGACGCGGGCTACACAGTCGCCGAAGACTGCGCCCGCGAACAGGGCCTGAACCTGCCGATGAAGGCCCTCTGAGCTATGACGCAAGCCATCTCTGTCCACCCCGGCCACTTGACGCTGGAGCAACTCCAAGCCATCCATGCCGGTGGCGTGCAACTGCAGCTGCCGCAATCCTGCCACGCGGCCATTGCGGCCAGCCAAAAAGTGGTGCAAGACGCGGCCGACGGCGACGCGCCGGTCTATGGCGTGAACACCGGCTTTGGCAAGCTGGCCAACCAACGCATCAGCAAGTCGCAACTGGCCACGCTGCAGCTCAACCTGATCCGCTCGCACTGCGTGGGCGTGGGCGAGCCGCTGCAGCCGCCGGTGATGCGACTGATGCTCGCACTCAAGGCGGCCAGCCTGGCGCGCGGCTACTCGGGCGTGCGCCAGGTGGTGGTCGACACCTTGTTGGCGGTGTTCAACGCGGGCTTGGTGCCCTGGGTGCCGTCCAAAGGCTCGGTAGGTGCGTCTGGCGACCTGGCGCCGCTGGCGCACATGACGCTGGCGCTCATGGGCGAAGGCTTCATGCTGGTAGGCGGCGCGCCGGTACCCGCCCTGGGCGCCTTGCAGGCCGCTGGCATTGCACCGCTGACGCTAGGCCCCAAAGAAGGGCTGGCGCTGATCAACGGCACCCAAACCTCGACCGCACTGGCGCTGCACGCGCTGCTGGTGTTTGAGCCGGTGCTGGAAGCCGCGCTGGTGATTGGCGCGCTAACCATTGACGCCGCACGCGGCAGCGACGGCCCGTTTGACCCGCGCATCCACCTTTTGCGCGGCCAACCCGGCCAAATCGACGTGGCCCAGATCTATCGCGCACTGCTTGCGGGCAGCGCCATTCGACATTCGCACCTGAATGGGGATGACCGGGTGCAAGACCCGTATTGCCTGCGCTGCCAACCGCAGGTGGTGGGCGCCTGCCTGGACCAACTGCGCCACGCCGCCCGGGTGCTGCTGATCGAGGCCAATGCGGTCACCGACAACCCACTGGTGTTTGCGGACGACGGCGCCATGCTCTCGGGCGGCAACTTCCACGCCGAGCCGGTGGCCCTGGTGGCCGATGGTATGGCGCTGGCCATTGCCGAGGTGGGCGCCATTGCCGAGCGGCGCATCGCCATGCTGATCGACAGCAGCGTGTCGCGCCTGCCGCCGTTTTTGACCGACGACGCCGGCCTCAACAGCGGCTTCATGATTGCGCACGTCACCGCCGCCGCGCTGGCGTCTGAGAACAAATCGCTGGCTCACCCGGCTAGCGTGGACAGCCTGCCCACCAGCGCCAACCAGGAAGACCACGTGTCCATGGCCACCTTTGCCGCCCGGCGCCTGCAGGCCATGGTGGGCAACACCGCGCACATTCTGGGCATTGAGCTGCTAGCCGCCACCCAGGGCATCGACTTTTTGCGGCCCTTGCAAAGCTCCCAGGCCCTGGAAGCGGTGCATGCGTTACTGCGCGAACACGTGCCCAAGATGGAACACGACCGCTACCTGGCACCCGACATCGCCCACGCTACCGCACTGGTGGAAGACGGCTCGCTGGCGCGGATATTGCGTACTTTGAACGCGCTGCCGCCGCTGTGGATTGCGGCGTGAAGCACGCGCAATGCGCACCCCCATTGCGCTCGGCACCCTCCCGACGGCGCGGTCCTTGCGAAGGCAGCTACCCAAAAAGTAGGGTCCGATCAATGATTTACCATGTAGAGACACTTTGGATGATGCGCCCGATCACGGACGCGTTCCAAGACCCATTTTCTTCAACCCAACCCGAGGCAACTATGTCAAAAAGAATCTTTCTAAAATCCATCGGCACCGCCGTGCTCGCATTAGCCTGCGTGGGCGCATTTGCGCAAACTGGCCAAGACGCGCTCGAACGCGTCAAGAAAACCGGCGTGCTCAAGGTCGGAACCGAGACCGCCTTTGCACCCTTTGACTTCATCGACAAAGGCGAGCACGTGGGCTTTAACGTGGACATGTACCACGAGATCGCCAAAGAAATGGGCGTCAAGCTCGAATGGGTGCTTCTGCCCTGGGAAGGCGTTTTCCCTGGCCTGGAATCGGGCAAATTTGACATCGTGGCTGGCCCGGCCACCGTCACCAAAGAGCGCATGATGCGCTACCGCTTTACCCCTCCGATTGCGGACTCCACCGTGGCCTTGCTCAAGCGCAAAGGCGACAGTTCCGTGATGAAGGCCACCGACGTGGGCGGCAAGGCCGTGGGCGTGGGCAAGGCATCGGCCCAGCTCACGCAAATCAAGGCCTATTCCGAGACGCTGGCCACCAAGGTGGACGTGCGCGAATACCCTGGCAACAACGAGGCCTACGCCGACCTAGCAGCAGGCCGGATTGCCGCCGTATGCAACTCCCTGACCAACATCGCCTATGTCGCCCAGCAGCGCCCGGACACCTTTGAGGTGGTGCTGCCCCCCTTCGGCGTGAAAGCCTATTCGGCATTTGTGGGCCGCAAAGACGCGGACTACGCCAAGCTGATGGACGCAGTGCAAGCCGTGATGCTGAAGGTTAAGGCCGACGGTCGCATGGCCGCCATGCAGAAGAAGTGGTTCGGTCAGGCGTTTGATACGCCTGACATGGTGACCAGCCCCAACCTGTAAGTCACAGGCGATGACGGCCCAGCTTTTTTTGCTGTTGGTGCAAGCCAGTGGCTGGACCGTCTTTATCAGTGTGATCTCCATCGTGCTCGGCTTATTGCTGGGCACGGTGGTCTCCGCCGCCATGCTGTCGCACTACCGCGCACTGGCGATTGCCGGACGCCTTTTTGTCAGCTTTTTTCGCGGCTCGCCTTTGCTGGTGCAGCTGCTCCTCATTTACAACCTGCTGCCCATGCTGGGCCTGAACGTGCCAAGCATGGTGGCCGCCATCGTAGGCCTGTCGCTGTGCACCGCCGCCTACCAGGCAGAGAACCTGCGCGGGGGCTTCGCCAGCGTGCCCGTTGGCCTGCTGGAGGCCGCCGACATGCTGGGCCTGAGCCCGTTCCAGCAGTTTTGGCGCATTCGCGCACCCATTGCACTGCGCATGACGCTGCCCGCACTGGCCAATGAGTCCATCATGATCCTCAAGGCCTCCTCGCTGGTGTCGGTGGTGGGCGTGGTGGAACTCACCCGCATGGCGCAAGACCTCTCGGCCAGCACCTTCATCCCCTTGCCCCTGTTCGCCTCGGCAGCGCTGATTTACCTGGTGATCAACGGCTTGATCGCTGTGGGCTTCCAGAAGGCCGAAAACTCCTTCCGCTGGGGCATCAAGGCATGACCTTTGACATAAAGCTGATTTACTCCCTGGGCCCGACCCTGCTGCGCGCCACCGGCGTGACGTTGTCGGTCTGGCTGGGCGCTACGCTGTTGGCCCTGGTGCTGGGATTTTTCGTCGCCTTTGGCCGTCGCTACGGGCCGCGTGCGCTGGATGGCGCGCTGCGGGCCTATGTGGAAGTGATTCGCGGCACACCTTTTTTGATTCAGCTGTTTTTGCTGTACTACGGTGGGCCCTTTATCGGCCTGGTGCTGGACCCGGTGCCTGCGGGCCTGCTGGGGCTGGCGGTGTACGGCGGGGCCTATTTCAGCGAAATTTTCCGCGCCGGGTTTGAGTCGGTGCCGGTGGGCCACATTGAGGCCGGCGTTTGCCTGGGCTTGGACCAGGGCCAGATCGTGCGGCGCATTTTGCTGCCCGAGATGACCACGCTGGTGATGCCGCCCATTGTCAACATGATGATTGTGCTGCTCAAAGAAACCGCCGTGCTGTCGGTCGTCACTGTACCGGAACTGACCTTCCAAATCAGCGCCATCGGCTCGGAAAAATACGCATTTGTCGAGGCCATGTTTTTGTTGGCCTGTTTTTACTGGGGCCTGGTGGAGCTTTGCGGCACGCTGGGCCGCGCCGCCGAAGCCCGGCTGTCCAAAGTGAGATTAGCAAGCTGATGAACCCTGCAAGCACCGCCGCCCCCTCCCCCGCCGTTTCGGTGCGGGGCCTGAGCAAGCGTTTCGGGCAGACCGAAGTGCTGCACGGAATCGACCTGGACATTGAAGCCGGCCGGGTGACCTGCCTGATCGGACCCTCGGGCTCAGGCAAAAGCACGTTTTTGCGCTGCATGGCCTTTTTGGAAGAGGCCACCACGGGCACCATTTTGGTCAACGGCGAACCGTTGGGCTTTGCGCAGGAAGAAGGCGGCCAGCGCGTGCGCCTGAGCCCGCAGCGCATCCGCGAAGTGCGCTCCCAGGTAGGCATGTGTTTTCAGCAGTTCAACCTGTGGCCGCACATGACGGCCCTGGGCAACGTCAGCGAAGCCCTCAAGAC
>CAIYQF010000038.1 GCA_903928325.1 uncultured beta proteobacterium
ACTCCTTCCCATCCCGAACAGGACAGTGAAACGACTCTGCGCCGATGATAGTGCGGATACCCGTGTGAAAGTAGGTCATCGTCAGGCTATTCAACCAGGAAACGCCCCGTCATTCGATGGGGCGTTTTTTTTTTGCGAGCGACAATACCCGCCATGAAAACTATTCGCCTTCGTGCGGGCAAAGAGCGGTCTTTGCAGCGCCGCCACCCTTGGATTTTTGAGTCTGCAATCGAGCGCGGAGGCGGCGACAGCGGTGAGACGGTGCGCGTCGAAGGCCACGAGGGGCAGTTTTTGGGCTGGGGGGCGTTCAGCCCCAGCTCCAAAATCCGGGCGCGGGTCTGGAGTTTTGACGAAGCAGAGCGCATCGACGCCGCGTTTTTTGGCCGTGCCGTGGCGCGGGCTTTGCAGGCGCGCAGCCGTTTTGACGTGCAAAGCGACGGCATGCGCCTGGTGCATGGCGAGTCGGATGGCTTACCGGGGCTCATCGTGGACCGCTACGGCGACACCCTGGTGGCGCAGTTCACCTCGGCGGGTGTGGAGCGCTGGAAGGCGGTGATTGCCGACGCGCTCTTGGCGCACACGGGGCTGAGCAAGCTCTACGAACGCTCGGACGCCAGCAGCCGGGGCCTAGAAGGCCTGCCCGAGGCCACCGGCTGGCTGCGCGGCAGCGGCGCGACCGAACTGGTGCTGCGCGAGCACGATTGGCAACTCGCCCTGGACATTGCGCACGGCCACAAGACAGGCTTCTACTTGGACCAGCGCGACAGCCGCAAAAAGTTTGCCGACCATGCGCGGCGCTTGCAGTTTCAGCGCGTGCTCAATTGCTTTTGCTACACCGGCGGCTTTACTGTGGCCGCGCTCTCGGGCGGCGCGGCGCATGTCACGTCCATTGATTCGTCCGCCCCGGCCATCGCCCAGGCGGCGGCCAATGTGGTGCTCAATGGCTTTGCACCCGAGCGCGCCAGCTTTATGGACGCCGACGTGAACGCCTCGCTGCGCCAGTTTGCCCAGGCCGGCCGGACCTTTGACGCCATCGTGCTCGACCCGCCCAAGTACGCGCCCACCGTGGCGCACGCCGAGCGCGCGGCGCGGGCCTATAAAGACATCAATCGCCTGGCTTTCAAAATTTTGGAGCCCGGCGGCGTGCTGTTCACCTATTCCTGCTCGGGCGGCATCAGCGCAGACCTGTTCCACAAAATTGTGGCCTCCGCCGGAGCGGACGCTGGGGTGGACGGCTTTATCACCGAGCGCATGGGCGGCGCTCCAGATCACCCCATGACCATCAGCTTTCCCGAGGGCGAATACCTCAAGGGCCTGGTGGTGATGCGCAAGCCCTGAGCGACGCCTCGACTGCGCAGCCAAAGGCAAGCCCGCGCTGTCTTGCGTTTCCCTCGCATACTCCAGCAACGCGGCGGTGTAGTCGGCGCAGGCAGCAGTCGCAGGTGCGACTGATGTTGCGCTGCATCCAAGGGTAAGTCCTCGTACTTGCCGTTCGGCAGGCCGCTTATGGTCCGCTCAGTTGGATGTGTTACTGCAAAGTAACAGAACTGAACGGAACCTAGGCCCCATGCAAAAACACAGCGCTTTGTCTGCCATCGCCAGCCCGGCCAGCGCAGGTAGAACTGTGGATTCTCCGTGGCGTGCACACCGGGCGCGCGAGCCCCAGCGCAGCGACAAAAAGGATGCAGTGCTGCTGGCAGGCGCACGCTTGTTCACCAGCAAAGGCTTTCAGGGCACCTCGCTGGACGACATCGCCCAAAGCCTGGGGGTAACCAAGCCAACCCTGTACTACTACATCGCCAACAAGGAAGAAATTCTGATCGAGTGCGTGGAGCGGGGCCTGAGCACCTTTCACCACGGTTTGGCGGATTTGATGCAGTCCGGGCTGGCCGGGCGCGATTTGCTGCGCGCGGCCATGGCCTTGTACGCCGAGGTGGTGACCAGCGACTTTGGCATGTGCGCCAGCCGTGTGGGCGAGGACCCGCTGGGTGAGGACAAGCGCCGCGCCATGCGCCAGCGCAAGGCCGAGGTGGATGTGGACTTTCGGGTACTGATCGAACAAGGCATGCAGCGCGGCTGGATCGTGGCAGGGGACGCGGCAGTGGCCGCGTTTACCGTGGTGGGCGCGCTCAGTGGCATTGGCCGCTGGTACCGGCCCGAGACCCATTCGCCCCAAAGCCTGCAAGACGCGGTGCAGCACTGCATTGAGATGCTGTTGCGAGGCGTGCTCAGCGCTCCGACAGCCCCCTTTTCTGAACTACCACAAGGCACTGCAGCCATGACCGCACTGCGCCGTGAAAACCATTTTGAAAACCGCTTGGTGCTGTGCTACAGCCAGCGTCCCACCCATCTGGCCCAGATGCTGGTGACAGCCCTTGCGGCCCGGCCCGATGCACTGGCCGTGGTCTGCGGCGATATGCGCCTGAGCTGGCGCGAACTGCACCACGCTGCCAGTAAATGCGCTGGCGGCCTGGCGCAGCGCGGCGTGAAGAGCGGCGACCGGGTGGCGCTGCATCTGGGCAACGGGCCTGAATTCATCATCCTCACCCTGGCCTGCGCCTGGATGGGCGCGGTGCTGGTGCCCGTCAGCGCCCGGGCGCGCGGCATGGAACTGGAATACGTGCTCAGCGATTCGGGCGCCGTCGCTCTGGTCTGCGCGCCCGATGTGGCCCAGTGGCAGCCCACGCCACAAAGCCTGCCGGACTTGCGCATGCGCTTTGTCACCGGTGTGGCTGCGGTGGAAGGCTTTGAAGCGTTTTCCACGATGATGCAGGCGCCGCCGCAGCCCCAGGCCCACGCGGCGCAAGAGGAAGACCTGGCGGTGCTGCTCTACACCTCGGGCACCACCGGGCGGCCCAAGGGCGCCATGATCACCCAGCTCAACATCGTGCACTCGGTCATGCACTACGCCGAGCGCATGGCCTTGAGCGAGCGCGACATTTCCCTGGTGGCCGTGCCCATGAGCCATGTGACCGGGCTGGTGGCGCAGCTCTACACCATGCTGTACTGCCAGGGTACGACGGTGGTGATGGCGCAGTTCAAGGCGGCTGACTTTGTACGCCTGGCCAGCGCCGAGCGCATTACCCACGCCATCATGGTGCCCGCCATGTACAACCTGTGCCTGCTGCTGCCCGACCTGCAGACGCACGACTTGTCGGCATGGCGCATCGGTGCGTATGGCGGCGCGTCCATGCCCACAGCCACGATTGACGGCCTGGCGCAGCGCCTGCCGGGTCTGGTGCTGATGAACGCCTATGGCGCCACTGAGACCTGTTCCCCCGCCACCATCATGCCCCAGGGCCAGACCGACAGCCACCGCGACAGCGTGGGCCTGCCCGTGCCGTGCGGCGAGATTTGCATCGTGGACGACGCGGGCTTGGAGGTCGCGCGCGGCGGTGTGGGCGAAATCTGGATTGCCGGGCCCATGGTGGTGCCGGGCTACTGGCGCAATGCGGCGGCCACGGCCAGTGAATTCAGGGCGGGCTTTTGGCGCTCGGGCGACATTGGCAGCATGGACGCCCAGGGCTTTGTGCGCGTACTTGACCGCAAGAAAGACGTCATCAACCGCGGTGGCTACAAGGTCTACTGCGCGCAGGTGGAAAACGTGCTGAGCGAACACCCCGCCGTGCTGGAGGTGGCGCTGGTGGGCGTGCCCTGCGCGGTGCTGGGCGAGCGGGTGCACGCCTTTGTGTCGGTGCGCGAGATCAGTGACCAAAGCAAGGCGCCCGCTCTGCAAGCCTATTGCAGCCAGCGCATGGCCGACTACGCGGTGCCCGAGACCTGGACCATAGGTACCGAGCCCTTGCCGCGCAACCTCAACGGCAAGATCATCAAACGCGAACTGCGCCAGACCCTGCACGCGGCCCTGATTTAAACGAGTTTCTTCACCGAGTTTCTTATGCCCAAACTGCGCGCCACCCAACAAACCATTGTTTTCATCCTGTTCTTGCTGATGTTCGGCGGCTTTTTGCTGCTGCTGCCCGGCTTTGCGCAGGTGGACAACCTGCTCACCTTGCTGCAAAACGTAGCCATTCTGGGCATTTTGGGCTTGGGGATGGCGGTGGTGGTGATTGGCCGGGGGATTGACATCTCCATGATCGCCGCGCTGGCCGTGCCCTCGGGGTTTTTGCTGCAGTCGGTGAGCAACGGCCAGTCGATTGAAGCTGCAGCCTTGCAGGCCTTGGTCTTGTCCTTGTTGTTTGGCCTGGTCAACGGCTGGCTGGTGGCTTATGCCGAAGTGCCCTCGCTGTTCACTACCCTGGCCTCGGGTTTGTTCCTGGCCGGGCTGGGGCAGGCGGCGATTTTTCAGCTGGAAGTGGTGCAGTGGCCCACGGCCCTGGACGCCGTGGTCTGGATCGGGCGCGGTAGCCTGGCCGGCGTTCCTATGCCAGTGGTGATGTTTGGCCTGGCCTGTGCGCTGATGGCGGTGCTGCTGCGCCGCCTGCGCGCCGGTGCGTTCATCTACGCCATTGGCGACAACCCGCTCACGGCGCGCGCTACCGGCTTGCCCACGCGGCCCGTCATCGTGCTCGAATATCTGCTCGCCGCGCTGATTGGTCTGTTTGCGGGCCTGGTGATGGCCGCCTCGGTCAACAGCATGCCCACCCGCATTTACAACTCCACCATGGTCTATGACGTGGTGCTGGTGGTGGTGCTGGGCGGCATTGGTCTGTCAGGCGGGCGTGGGGGCGTGGTCAATGTGGTCATCGGCACGCTCTTGATCGGCACCATGCTCAACGGCATGACCATCATGGACGTGTCTTACTCCGTGCAAAACATCATCAAGGGCCTGGTGCTGCTGGCCGCGATTTTGATCGATTCCGTCCTCAACCCGCGCAACGAAGAGACCGCGCAACAAGGGGATATCTGAGCATGCCGCGCACCCGGCTTTCATGCGTGCAATTCACTTTTATCAACCTAGGAGACAACGATGCGACAAGCAAAACACGTGCTTAAGAATCTGGTCAAAGCCATCGCCGGCCTGACCCTGGGCGCAGCCATTGCGCTGCCGGCCTTTGCCCAAAGCAAAGGCTTGGACGAGCCTTTTCGCGAGGGCTACAAAAAGGCGCTCGCGGGTAAAACCGTGGCCTTTATTCCCGTGGCTTATGGTTTTGACCTGGCGATTGGCTGGCACCAGGGTCTGAAAAAAGAGCTGGAAGCCGCTGGCATGAAAGTGGTCGTGCGTGATCCCAACTGGAACACCAACGCCGGTGCCCAGGCCTTTACCGCCCTGATCGCCGAAAAACCCGCTGTCATCGTGATCCACAATCCTGACGTCCAAACCTACGCCAAGCTGATTGCCAAGGCCGAGGCCGAAGGCATTTACGTGGTGCAGATCAATATGCGCTCTTCGCAAGCATCCACCGCCTTTGTGGGCGCGGACTGGGTGGATATTGGCGAGCGCATGACCGAAGCGGTGGTCGATTCCTGCAAGGGCAAGTCTAACAAGATCGCCATCGTGCAAGGCGCGCCTACGGCAGCAGCGAGCGCCTACACGCTTAAAGGCGTGGAAAACATCCTGGCCAAGCACCCGGACGTGAAAGTGGTCTCCAACCAGGCCGCTGACTGGGACGCTGCCAAGGCCAAGGCCCTGACGCAAACCGTGCTCAAGCAAAACCCTGACCTGTGCGGCATCGTCGGCTTTTGGGACGGCATGGACATCGGTACCGCGGCCGCTGTCAAAGAAGCGGGCATGACCGGCAAGGTGTTCTTGGCGACCTCGGGTGGTGGCGAGCAAAAAGGCGCGTGTGACCAGGTCAAGGCCGGTGCCTACAACCTCGACGTGAGCTACGACGTGCCCACCCAGGCCAGCAATATGGCAGCCATGATCAAGTGGCTGGTGCAGGGCGGCATGAAGCCGGGTGCGGCCAAGCAAAACATCTACACCACCTTGATTCCTATTACCAAGGACAACGCCGGTGTCGAAGGCACGTGCTGGAAGTTGCCTGCCAAGTCCTAAGTTGGCGAAGCGCCCGTGTGGCGCTGTGACCAACGGGGTGGCCGCTGCCTGCGCGGCGGGCCACTCCCCCTCTTTTTTAGTTTTCTGAACTGGTGCACCCCATGAGCGAAACCCTGACCCGACTGCGCTACCGGTATTGGCCGGACCATTGGCTTGGCGAGATTCTGGCCAAGCGCTGGATGGAAACCGCCATTCCCGTGATTTTGCTGGCCCTCGTGGTGGTGGCCTCGGGCCGCGTGGTGCCCGGTTTTTATACCCAGATCGTGCTGGCGGACACCTTGCGCCAGGCGGGCGAAGTGGGCTTTATCGTGTTTGGGCTGGCGCTGGTGATGATTGTGGGCGGTATCGATTTGTCGGTGGGCTCCATCTTTGCGCTGACCAATTTTTGCGCGCTGGTGATGATGCACATCCTGAAATGGCCGGTGCCGGTGGCGGTGCTGGGAACGTTGGTGTGCGGCGGCTTGCTGGGTGCCGTCAACGGGCTGTTGATTGGCTACCTGCGGCTGCGGGCGTTTTTGACCACGCTTATTACCTTGATTATTTTTCGCTCGGTCTATGAGATCTTGAGCCTGCGCTACTCCACCGAGATTGCGGGCTACGTTCCCGAGTCTGAGCTGTGGGACTTTTTGGGCAACGGCACCTGGCTGGGCCTGCCCACCGTGGCCTGGGCCTATGCGGCAGCGGCCATTGCAGGCCACGTGCTGCTCACCCGGCTGCGCCTGGGCTGGCACATTGTGGCCATTGGCGGCTCGCGCCGCTCGGCTTACAACAGCGGTATTGCGGTGCGCCGCACCGTGGCGCTGTGCTATGTGGCCAGCGGCATTCTGACCGGCGCGGGCGGCTGCTTTTTTGCCTCACGCCTGGCCACGGCGGGCGCCGACATTGGCGTGGGCATGGAGGTGCTGGTGCTGACGGCCGCCGTGCTGGGTGGCATCAGCCTGGGTGGCGGGCGCGGTTCGGTCACCAAGGCGGTGGTGGGCACTTTTATCGTACTCTTGATCATCAACGGCCTGACTTCGCTTTCGGCGCCCGGCGGCATTACGCGCATGGTGCTGGCGGGCATCCTGATCACGGCCGCCATTATTGACGTGCGCTGGCTGAAAAACCGCCACCGCATTTTGAGCAAGGTGTATGTCAGCCCGACCTACCACCGCCTGGGGGTGTCGCCCGATTGCAGCGCTGAAGGCGGCGGCGTCTGGGCCGTCAACAACAAGTTGCGCGATGTCACGCTTATTGGCTTGGGCCGCATCGAGGGGCCTGAGGACGTGATTCTGGACCGCGACAACCACCTGTACGCGGGTTCGCGCCATGGCGACATCATCCGCTTTATGGCACCCGACTACCAGGAAATGGAGGTGTTCGCCCACATCGGCGGCACGCCGCTGGGCATGGCGTTCGACCGGGACTACAACCTCAACGTGTGCGTGGGCGGCATGGGCTTGTACCGCATCACCCCAGAGCGCGAAGTGCAGCGCGTGACCGACGAGACCAACCGCAGCTGGGCCTCGATCAACGACGACAGCCGCCTGCGCCTGGCCGATGATTTGGACATTGCCGATGACGGAAGCATCTTCTTTAGCGAAGCCACGGTGCGTTACGAGATGCACGAGTGGCCGGTCGATGGACTCGAAGCCCGTGGCAACGGCCGCATCGTCTGCTTTGACCCGCGCGATGGCAGCACGCGCACCGTGTTGCGCGGCCTGCGCTTTCCCAATGGCATTTGCATTGCCAGCGACCGGCAGTCGATCTTGTTTGCCGAAACCTGGGGCTGCTGCATCAAGCGCTACTGGTTTGACGGCCCACGCGCTGGCCAGGTGGAAATGGTGCTGGACAACTTGCCGGGCTACCCCGACAACATCAACCTGGCCTCGGACGGCAACTACTGGCTCGCGCTGGTGGGCATGCGCGCCCCGGCCTACGACCTGGCCATGCGCATGCCGGGCTTTCGCAAGCGCATGGCGCAGCGTGTGGCCCTGGACGAGTGGCTGTTTCCCAACATCAACACCGGTTGCGTGCTCAAGTTCTCGGAGTCGGGCGAGGTGCTGGAGACGCTGTGGGACCTGGGCGGCGAGAACCATCCCATGATCACTTCCATGCGCGAACACCGGGGCTATTTGTACCTGGGTGGCATTTCCAATAACCGCATCGGGCGCTACGCCTTGCCCGGTGCAGACCCTGAGTTTTCTCAGTACGAACAGCGCTGGAGGACTTCCTGATGCCCAACCCCATTCAAGGCTGGCTGGACCGCCTGCTCGGCCGCGGCAGCGCCGCCATCACCGTACCCATCATGGACGGCGCCCTCAAACCCAACCGTGCGCTCGATGACGCCGCTGTCGTCCTCAGTCTGCCGGGTATCGACGACATCGCCAGCGACGGACAGCAGCTGTGGATCAGCGCTGGGCCCGTGCTCTATGCGCTGGAAAACGGTACGGCGCGCGAGCTGCGCCGCTTCGAGGCACCCATTACCGCCCTTGCAGTCAGCGCCCAAGGCCATGTGGCAGTGGCCTTGGACGGACGCGAACTGCGGGTGCTGGACGCGGCAGGCGCCACGCTGGCGCAGACCAAGACCCTGGGCGGGCGCAACTTGCACAGCGCCAATGCCTTGGCGTTTGAGGGGGATGACAGCCTGCTGGTGAGCGACGGCTCCGAGCAATATGGCCCCGACCAGTGGTGCCACGACCTGATGCAGCATGGCAAGACCGGCAAGGTCGGTCGCTGGAACTGGCAGTCTGGCGCAAGTACCTTGCTGGCGCAGAACACGCCCTACGCTTTTGGGGTGCTGGCCAGCAATGGCCTGGCGCGCTGGAGCGAGAGCTGGAAACACACCTTGGGCGCAGCGCATGGCAGTGGCGCCGCCTTATCCGCCACGGTGGCGGAGATGCCCGGTTACCCCTCGCGCATGACCCCGGCCGAGGGCGGGGGCTTCTGGCTCACCTGTTTTGTCTGCCGCACGCAGTTGGTCGAGTTTGTGCTGCGCGAAGACGCGTACCGCAAGCGCATGGTGCAAGAACTTCACTCCAGCCAGTGGGTGGCGCCCGCCTTGTCCTCGGGCAAGAGTTTCTTGGAACCCCTGCAAGGCGCCGGTGTCAAAACCATGGGTGTGCTCAAGCCCTGGGCGCCACCGCGCTCGTACGGACTGGTGTTGCGCGTGGCCGACGACGGGCGGGTGCTGTCTTCCTTGCACAGCCAGGTGGACGGCCAGCACCACGGCATTACCGCCGTGGCGGAACACGCCGGGGCCTTGTACGTGGTGTCCAAAGGCAGCGCGCGCCTCTTGCGCGTGGAACTCAACTCCGCAGGAGACGCCGCATGAACGCCCCCCAAACCTTGCCCGACGTAGTACTGGAACTGCGCGAGGCGACCAAAAAGTACGGCGGTGTACCCGCCATCGAGAACGTCAGCTTCACCCTGCGCCGGGGCGAAATCCACGCCCTGCTGGGTGAAAACGGCGCGGGCAAATCCACGCTGACCAAAGTGATGGCTGGCGTGGTGCCCTTGTCTGCCGGCCAAATGCTGGTCGAAGGCAAAGCGGTCGAGTTGAAAACGCCGCTGGACGCGCGCGGCCACGGTATCGCCATGGTGTTCCAGGAAACCAGCCTGGTGCCCACCATGACGGTGGCGCAAAACCTGTTTCTGGGCCGCGAAAAGTTCTACAACCGCTTGCGCGGCGTGTACATCTCGGCGCAGCAGTTTTTGCAGTCGCTCAACTTTGACGTCGACCCCACCGCCAGCGTGGCGCTCTTGGGTGCGGCGAAAAAGCAAATGGTGGAAATCGCCCGCGCCGTGCTGCACGACGCGCGCATCATCATTTTTGACGAACCTACCGCCAGCCTGACGCCTGAGGAAAAGAAGTACTTCTTTGACCTGGTGTTCAAGCTCAAGGCGCGCGGCGTCTCGGTTATCTTTATCTCGCACGCGCTGGAAGAGGCCTTGCTGCTGGCCGACCGCATCACCGTGCTGCGTGACGGCCAGCACGTGGTGACCGACGACAAGGTGAACTTTGACCGTGCGCGCATCATCCAGGCCATGGTCGGGCGCGATTTGTCGCAAACGCTGTACGGGCAAACCAAGACCGTGGTGCGCAAGCAAGGCGAATGCGTGCTGTCGGTGCGCAATCTGCGCATGGCGGCCATGGTGAAGAACAACTCGCTGTCGGTATTTGCCGGGCAGGTCACAGGCGTGTTCGGCCTGGTGGGGTCGGGGCGGACCGAGACCTTCAAGGTGGTGGCCGGTTTGATCAAACGCGACTTCTTCCACGGCGGCGAGGTGCTGCTGCGCGGCAAGCCCATCCGCTACCGGGTGGCGCGCCAGGCGGTGGAAGACGGCATTGCCTACATCACCGAAGACCGCAAGGTCGAGGGCTTTTTCGAGACCATGTCAATCGCCCAAAACATCTACATGGGCTTGCTGGGCAAGCTTGGACACATGCGCGGCCTGGTGTCGGGCGCCCGGGCCACCGAGGTGGGTGACTTCTGGAGCAAGCTGCTCAAGGTGCGAGCCATCAGCCACGACGTCAAGGTGATTGAACTCTCGGGCGGCAACCAACAGAAAGTGGTGATTGCCAAGTCGCTGGTGCAAAACCCCGACGTCATCATTTTTGACGAACCCACGCGCGGCGTGGACGTGGGGGCGATTGCCGAAATCCACGCCGAGATCAACCGCCTGGCCGACGAGGGCAAGGCGGTGGTGGTGATTTCGTCCTACCTGCCCGAGGTGATGTCGATATCGGACCGCATTTTGGTCGCGCGCCAAGGCAAGGTGGTGGTGGAATTTGCCGCCGACCAGGCCACGCAAGAAGGCATCATGTACGCCGCCATCCATTAAGGAGCGCCATGTCCAAGCTGCCGTATGAAGGAATTTGCGTGGTGGAACGGTCGGGCCTGCTGTCGGCCCGGCTGATCGGCCTCTTGCTGGCCGACCAAGGAGCGCAGGTGCTGGTGGCGCAAACCGCGCCTCCATCCCAAACCGCAAGCGCACCCGGCGAAGCAGCGCCTCTGGACCCCACCCTGAGTTTTGAGCATCTGGACCCCTACCTCAACCGTGGAAAAGGGCTGCTGCAAACCTCGGGCCTGCAGGAATCCGCTACGGCGGACATCATCATTGTTCAAGGTAATGGGCCGGTATCCATCCACCCCTGGCAAATCCTGGTGCGCGTGGTGGCCGCTTTGCCAGGCGACGCCTGCTACGGCCACCTGCCAGCCGATTGCAGCGAGGACTTGCTCAGCGCCACGCTGGGTCTCTTCACCGACATGGCCTTGACGGGCAGGGTGTTGCACCGCCCTGTTATCTACACCCCGCTGCCCCTGAGCTCGGTGTACGCGGCGGTGATTGGCGCAGTGGCGGTGGGTGCCGCATTGACCGAGCGGCTGCGTTGCGGATCGGGCTGCGAGTTGTACGCCTCCCGGTTGGCCGGAGGATTGGCCGCCATGGGCGCCTTGGCCCTGACGCAAAAAGGCTTGCCACCGCACCTGGATCTGGCGCCCAAGCACGCGGTTCCGCCGGGCTTGGACGCGCAGGAATTTGCGGCCATGGTCGAAATGGCGCGCCAGGACGGGCAAAAGCAGTCTTGGCTGGAGCAGCGGCTCATTCCTTTTGGGGTGCCCTTCAAGGCAAAAAACGGTTCATTTCTGCTCTTGCTCAATGGTGTGAACCGGCGCGCCACTCGCAAGCTCTACGCGCATTTGCATATTTGGGACAGCTTGCTGGCGCAGGGCCTGACGGATATTTCGCCTTACGACCCGGCGTCTCTGGACGCCCGAGGCCGAAACCTGGCCGATGGCCCGAGTTTGCATTTCAAATACAGCGAAATCATTGCCCAGCGCTTGGGCGATATTCTTGTTCAAAAAACCGCAGAGGAATGGGAGCGCGAGCTGTGCGCCATAGGGGTACCGGTTTGCGCGATCAAAACCCTGCCTGAATGGTTGGCCGACACGCAGGGCCGACAGGCCGGTTTGACCACCGTGCTGCATACCGAAGCCGGGCCATCGGCCCCGCAATTGGGCAGAGCCGCCTGGCTGCACAGCGCGCAACCCTACCCGGAACTCAAACCCGGCGAAGCACTTTCGGTGGAGCAGGGTTTGCAGAAGTCCCAATCCACTTTCAAGTGGGACGAGCGCGAATGCCAAACCTTTAGCCCTCTGCCCTTGGCAGGCACCGTCGTTCTGGACCTGAGCAATGTGATCGCGGGGCCGAATGCTGCGCGCATGCTGGGTGAGCTCGGCGCCACGGTGTTCCGGGTGGAGCAGCCCTACCCCACCCACATGCCACTGGCCCTGACCATTTGGGGCGCTGAAGCCGGGGCCGGGAAAAAGAGCCTCATCCTGGATACCAATACGCCAGCCGGTAAGGAAATCCTGAACCGCCTGATTCAAAAAGCCGACTTCATCGTCATCAACAAGGGCGATGCACAGTGCCAGCGTCTGGGCGTTGACTTGGAGTCACTGGCCCACACCAACCCCAAGGCCATCCTGGTGCAACTCACCGCCCACCACGGTGAAAAGCACAGCGACCGGCATGACTTTCCTGGCTACGACCCCATTGGCCAAGCCATGACGGGCATCATGAAGCGCTTCGGGCCAGAGGGCTGCCCTACCTACCACGGGCTGGCTTCGTGTGTGGATTACATCACCGGGTATTTGGCGGTGTGGGCGGCGGTCAGCGCTTTGTTTGCACAGTCTCGCAGCGTTCAAAGCGGCCTTGCGCAGCCTGCGGCCAGACAGGGGGATAGGGCAGAAAGCTCCTTGATGTCGGCCGCTTCACTGGTCAGTTGCGCCTTTCTGTATGGAGAACCACCGGCCCACCAGTGCGGCCCGCAAGCCGTAGGCCGGACTTCCACGCAGCGCGCCTACCAGGTCGTGGATGGCTGGGTATATGCGCTGGCCGCCGAGGACCTGTCTGCAACTCTCTCGCAACTCAGCGTGCAGCAAGCCCTTGCGTTTCTGCGGGCGCGCGGCATTGAAAGCGCCAGAGTCAACACCGTGCGCGAAATGGCAGATATGCACCGCGAGGCAATCAGCCACACCATCCGCTTCCAGGAGCGCCAGCATGCGGGCTGGGTCATGGAATGCTTTGTGCCGACCTGGCTTTGTTTCAATCGACACATTGCACAAGATCGGCAAGGCGCGGTGCGGATCGGATCCAGTGCGGAAGCGGTCTTGCGGGAGTTGAACTACGCCTCAGGCGAAATTGATCAATTTAGGGCGGACCGCATCATCCTCGGCACGGAGTGGACATAAGCCAGGGCGGCTGCCGGTGCGCCGCGCACTGGCTTGCGCAGGCGCTGGGTGCCCAGACCCGACAAGCCCGACAATACGGGCATGAAACCGAAAAACGCCCGCGTTCCCGTGCACAAGCACGGCCCCCCAATCCAACGCAAAAACGAAGTCCGCATCATCGGCGGCCTGTGGAAGCGCACCAAGCTCAAAGTCGCCGACAAACCCGGCCTGCGCCCCACTCCCGACCGGGTGCGCGAAACCCTGTTCAACTGGCTGGGTCAAGATTTGCGCGGCATGCGCTGCCTGGACGCCTTTGCCGGCACCGGCGCCCTGGGGTTTGAGGCCGCCTCG
>CAIYQF010000039.1 GCA_903928325.1 uncultured beta proteobacterium
CAGGCGCCGTGTATGCGGCCTGAAACGACAGCAGCAGGTTGAGCAGGATGAAGGGATACGGGTCCCAGGAATTCGCACCCACCAACACGTTGCCGGTGATCCACAGCACGATGGCCGTACTCTGGATGACGATAAAGCGCCAGGAGCCGATGGTGGCGGCCACGCCGTCGGCCAGGCGTTGGCCCCGGGTGAGCGGCGGCGCCTCCAGGTGCTGGGCCACCAGCGTGGGCAGCGGCAAGGCGGCATCGGCCCGGCGTCGATGGGCCTGGCGGTGGGCGCGCAGCAGCGCCAGTTGCGCGCGGTCGACTTGGGCCGCGGCTGCAGCGTCACGGGCCGATGGGGTGGCGGCACTGGCGGCTTCGGTGGCAGAGCTTGGGGTCATGGCTTCTCCGGTGATGAGGGCATGCCGCGATTGTGACCACCGCAGGCTGCGCATAATGGGCCTCTCTGTTACCCGCCTTGCCCCCGGCGCCTCACCATGAACCCCACACCTGCTTTTTCTCTGTCCATGCTTGACCTGGTGGCTGTGCGCGAAGGCGCCAGCGTCGGCCAGGCACTGGCTACCGCCCTGGCTACCGCGCAGCATGCCGAGGCACTGGGGTTTACGCGCTACTGGGTGGCCGAGCACCACAATATGCAAGGCATTGCCAGCTCGGCCACGGCTGTGCTGGTGGGCTATCTGGCCGGTGGCACGCAGCGCATCCGCGTGGGGTCGGGGGGCATCATGCTTCCCAACCATGCGCCGCTGGTGGTGGCGGAGGCCTTTGGCACGCTGGCCGAGCTCTACCCCAACCGCATCGACCTGGGCCTGGGCCGCGCGCCTGGTACCGACCAGGCCACCATGCGCGCCCTGCGCCGCAACCGCACCGAGAGCGAAGAAGACTTCCCCCGCGACGTGGCCGAGCTGCAGCGATTGCTCGCGCCCGCGCAAGACGACCAGCGCATCGTCGCCATGCCCGGTGCGGGCACGCAGGTGCCGATCTGGCTGCTGGGGTCTAGCCTGTATTCGGCACAGTTGGCGGCGCAGCGCGGCTTGCCCTACGCCTTTGCCTCGCACTTTGCGCCGCGCCTCTTGATGCAGGCGGTGGACTTGTACCGCCAGTTATTCCAACCGTCGGCGCATTTGGCCAAGCCCTATGTGGCCATTGGCGTGCCCCTGATCGCCGCGCCCACCGACGAAGAGGCTGACTTTTTGGCCAGCAGCGTCTACCAACGGGTGCTTGGCATCTTGCGCGGCGACCGGCGGCGCCTGCAAGCCCCGCAGGCCCACTTTTTGGCCCGCTGCACCCCCCAGGAGCGTGCGGCCATTGCTGACTTTTTGGGCGCCGCAGTGGTGGGTGGCCCCGATGCAGTGGGAACACAGTTGCACGCATTGGCAGACGCCACCGGCGCCGATGAGCTGGTGCTGGTGTGCGACGTGTTTGACCCCGCCCTTCGCCTGCGCGCCCTGGACATTGCAGCGCAAGCAGTCGCCGCCGAACGCAGTCTGTCACCGGCGTGACCAGCGCGGCGCGGCAAGCGGACTCTCCGTGTCCGTGCTGCGCATAATCGGCGCCAGCATCCCCTTCCCTACTGCAAAAGGAATATCCGCCATGCCAGTTCCACACGCTTTCACCCTGAAAAAAATCCCCCTGGCCGCTCTGGTGGCCAGCGCTTTGCTGGGTGGCCTGAGCGCCCAGGCCGAGGTGATCAAGGTCGCCTTTATCGAGGTCATGTCCGGCCCGTTTGCCAAAACCGGCGAGGGCTCGCTCAACCAGCTGCGCGAGGTGGCGCTGCAGCTCAACGCCAAGGCAAAGAATGGCGAGCCTACGTTTGAAATCGTGCCCTTTGACGGCAAGGGCTCCCCGCAAGAGAGCGTGGTGGCGCTCAAGTCTGCGGTGGACCAGGGCATTCACTACATCACCCAGGGCGGCGGCAGCGGCGTGGCGCTGGCGCTGAGCGACGCCATTGGCAAGCTGGCCGAGCGCGAGCCCGAAAAAGCCGTGGTGTTTTTGAACTACTCGGCCATGGACCCCTTGCTCACCAACGAGCGCTGCAACTTCTGGCACTTTCGTTTTTATCCGTCCAGCGAGATGAAGATTGAGGCGCTCACCACCTATTTGGTCAAACGGCCTGATGTCAAAAAAGTGTTTTTGTTCAACCAAAACTACACCCACGGCCAGCAGGTGGCCAAAGCCTCGCGCCTGTACCTGAGCCGCAAGCGCCCGGACGTCACCATCGTGGGGGACGACATGATTCCGATTGCCCAGGTGCGCGACTTTGCGCCCTATGTGGCCAAGATCAAGGCCTCTGGCGCGGACACGGTGATCACCTCCAACTGGGGCAGCGATCTGACCTTGTTCTTCAAAGCGGCCAAAGAGGGCGGTTTGAACATCAACTTCTTCACCATGAACGCCAACAACCCCGGCACCCCGGCCGAAATGGGCTCCTGGGGCGCTGAAAAAGTGGGCGTGATCTGGAACTGGGGCCACAACGCCCCCACGCCCGAGCTTGAAAAAACCTACCTGGCCTACAAAGCCAAGTTCAACGAAGACTTTATCTTTGCCGCCCATTGGAATTCGCTGAGCATGCTGTCGGCGGCGGTGCAAAAAGCCAAAACGGCCGAGCCCAAGAAAGTGGCCTACGCCTTGGAGGGCATGCAGTACAAAAGCCCGATTGGCGAAGTCGAGATGCGTAAGACCGACCACCAGTTGCTCGCGCCCCTGTTCTTGGGCATTTGGGCCAAACAAGGCAGCAAGGGCGTGAAGTACGACGCCGAGAAAACCGGCTACGGCTTCCGCTCCGAAGTGGTGTGGGACTCGTACATCAGCGCCCAACCCACCTCGTGCCAGATGGCCCGCCCCTGATAGCCAGGCCGCAATGTCCCGCCCCAGAAACGACTGAAAGACACCCAAATGCTCCAACCCGGCCTGATGATGGACCGCCCGCTGCTCTTGTCCAGCGTGATTGAACACGCTGCTGCCCAGTTTGGCGATGTGGAAGTGGTGTCGCGCGAGACGCATGGCCCGCTGTTTCGCTACACCTACGCCGCCTGCGCGGCGGGCGCGCGCAAGCTGGC
>CAIYQF010000040.1 GCA_903928325.1 uncultured beta proteobacterium
AGTGGTGGGCCTCAAGCGCGTGCGCATCGGCAAGGTGATGCTGGGCAACCTGCCGGTAGGCCAGTGGCGCTACCTGGCGCCGCACGAACGCTTTTAGCCCCCGGAGCGCAGGCGTGTGCCGCCGCATGCGCTCCGAAGCCTTGAAAAACCAGCCCCAATCCCCACATCCAGTCACGCCCTTTGCGGCGCGCTATGTTTGACTTCTTTCCTTGTTTATTTGAACCGCTATGACCAAACAAACCCTCAATTTTCAGGCCGAAGTGGCGCAACTGCTGCACCTCGTCACCCATTCGCTGTATTCCAACAAAGAAATTTTCCTGCGCGAGCTGATTTCTAACGCCTCGGACGCCTGCGACAAGCTGCGTTTTGAGGCCATCAACGCCCCCGAACTGTTTGAAGGCGACTCCGAACTCAAAATCCGTGTCACCTTTGACAAAGACGCCAAGACGCTCACCATCACCGACAACGGCATTGGCCTCTCTCAGCAAGAAGCCATCGACAACCTCGGGACGATTGCCAAGAGCGGCACCAAAGACTTTGTGTCCAAACTCAGCGGCGACCAAAAGGCCGACTCCCAGCTCATCGGCCAATTTGGCGTGGGCTTTTACTCTGGCTTTATCGTGGCCGACAAGATCACCGTCGAATCCCGCCGCGCCGGCTTGCACGCCGCAGAAGGCGTGCGCTGGGTGAGCGATGGCGGCGCTAGCGGCGGCGGCGCGTTTGAAGTGGAAACCATTAACCGCGAGCACCGCGGCACCAGTGTCACCCTGCACTTGCGCGACGACGCACAAGACTACGCCCAGGCCTGGAAGGTCAAGGGCATCATCAGCAAATACTCCGACCACATAAGCCTGCCCATCCAGATGGAGAAGGAAGAGTGGAAAGACGGCGAGCTGATTGACCCGAACGACGAAAACGGCGGCCGCCAGCCGGGCGCCATGGTCAAAACCGGCGAATGGGAAACCGTCAACAAGGCCAACGCCATCTGGGCACGCGCCAAGAAGGACATCAGCCAAGAGCAGTACGACCACTTCTACAAGCAAATCAGCCACGACATGGAAGCGCCGCTGGCCCACACCCACAACCGGGTGGAAGGCAGCACCGAATACACGCAGCTGCTCTACATCCCCGGCAAAGCGCCCATGGACCTGTACAACCGCGAAAAAACGGCCGGCATCAAGCTGTATGTGAAGCGCGTGTTCATCATGGACGATGCCGAGGCGCTCTTGCCCACCTACCTGCGCTTTGTCAAGGGCGTGGTTGATTCGGCTGACCTGCCACTGAACGTGTCGCGCGAGTTGCTGCAAGAGAGCCGTGACGTTAAAGCCATCCGCGAAGGCTGCACCAAGCGCGTGCTGGGCATGCTGGAAGACTTGGCCAAGCACGACAAGGCGCCAGAAGCCAGCGCCGACGGCGTGACCGACGTGGTGTCCGAAGAAGACAAGGCGCAGGTGGGCAAATACAGCAAGTTCTACGCAGAATTTGGCGCCGTGCTCAAAGAAGGCATGGGCGAGGACTACGCCAACAAAGACCGCCTGGCCAAGCTGCTGCGCTTTGCGTCCACCACCACCGACACCGTCAGCGTGTCGCTGGCCGACTACAAAGCGCGCATGAAAGAGGGCCAGGAGGCCATCTACTACATCACGGCCGACAACCTGGCCGCTGCCAAAAACAGCCCGCAGCTTGAAGTGTTCAAGAAAAAAGGCATCGAAGTCTTGCTGATGACCGACCGCGTGGACGAATGGGCGCTGAACTACCTGACCGACTTTGACGACACGCCCCTGCAAAGCGTGGCCAAAGGCGCGGTAGACCTGGGCAGCCTGCAAGACGAAGCCGAGAAAAAAGCCGCCGAAGAAGCCGCCGAGACCATCAAGCCCCTGCTGGCCAAGCTCAAAGAAGCGCTCAAAGACAAAGCTGAAGACGTGCGCGTAACCACCCGCTTAGTCGACAGCCCCGCCTGCCTGGTGGTGCAAGACCACGGCATGAGCACGCAACTCGCGCGCATGCTCAAGCAAGCCGGCCAGGCGGCGCCCGAAGTCAAACCCGTGTTAGAGATCAACGCCGACCACCAGCTGGTGAAAAAGCTGGAAGGCTCGGTGCACTTCAACGACTTGGCGCACATCTTGTTTGACCAGGCACTTTTGGCCGAGGGTGGCTTACCGGCTGATCCGGCGGCTTATGTGAAGCGAGTGAATGCGTTGTTGGTGTAAGCCCTTTTTTCTAAGCTTCAAAAAGCCCCGCAGTTGTGAGACTGGCGGGGTTTTTTTGTTGGGGGTGCGGGGGAGGTTGTCTGGCATCGCCAACGAATAGTCGTTCATGGCGTACCGCGTTCAAATATAGGTTTTCGGCGTAGCAGTTACTAAACACAATTGCCACACGTATTCGCCAATAAAAACAGCCACTCGGAATTAGTCGAATAAGGTCCGTCAAAACATCAGGACGTTAAGTCAATCAGCTCCATGCACGCGAATTTATGACAGGCGACCAGCAATCAACCGCCGACAAACCGTCCAACGCGCTTATGCGTGCCACCGTCACTAGGCTGACGGGTACTGATCAGCGAAGCTGCTAAGTTATGGCGACACACCAAGATCGCTGGTGACAAAGTGATGCGAGATATGACCATGGGGAAGCAGCTTGCACACGAAGACACGCCTGATTAAAGATCCAATGACATCAAAAGTTTGTGATTTTTTGGGAAGGCCTACCTGCTACCAGGCCCTATACGGCACGCGGGATTGACGAATTGGCGTGGCCCCTCCAAAAAATTCATTCAGGAACCATCTCAGAGATGCCTCGTCAGCGTCATGCGCCGGACTAGGACCGATGACCCTGATGGCCAGGTCAAATTCCCCCACCCGTGGCCACCCCAAATTCCCCCAGGCAGCGCAGTCAGATTATGACTGTTCAACGTTGATGGCAATGCGCGCCGCCGCTTCTTTGAGCCTG
>CAIYQF010000041.1 GCA_903928325.1 uncultured beta proteobacterium
AGCCCTACCGCATGTTCACCAGCCGCGCCGAGTTTCGACTGCAATTGCGCGAAGACAACGCCGACGTGCGCTTGACCGAAACTGGCCGCGCGCTGGGCTTGGTGGACGATGCGCGCTGGGCGGCATTTTGTCGCAAGCGCGAGGCGGTTTCACGTGAAACAGAGCGCTTGCGCTCTATCTGGGTAAACCCCAACAACCTGCCCGCCAGCGAGTCGGCGCGCGTGTTGGGCAAAGCCATTGAACACGAATACAACCTGGCCGAGCTGCTGCGCCGCCCCGATGTGCGCTATGCTGACTTGATGGGGCTGGACGCGGGGCGCTACGCGAGCGCGGCGCTGGCATCCGCAACGGACGGTAGCAACACGCAAGACGTGTTTGTGGCCAGTGTGATCGAGCAGGTGGAAATTGCCGCCAAGTACTCGGGCTACATCACCCGCCAGCAAGAAGAGGTGAGCCGCGCGGCGCATTACGAGAACTTGCGCCTGCCCGCTGAGCTGGACTACATGCAGGTTTCGGCCCTGAGCATCGAAGCCCGCCAGCGACTCAATCAACTCCGCCCTGAGACGCTGGGCCAGGCGTCGCGCCTCTCGGGCATCACCCCGGCCACGATTTCGTTGTTGCTGATTCACTTGAAAAAAGGCAACTTCCGCGACTTTTCCACCAAGGCCGTTGTCGCCGAGGCGCAAGCGTGACCCGAGTGCTGGAGGCCGAACTGCGCGCCGGGCTGGACGCACTTTCCCTGGTCTTGGACGATGCGCAAGTGGCTGCCCTGCTCGGTTACATCGCCCTGATCCAAAAATGGACCAAGGTCTACAACCTGACTGCGGTGCGCGAGCCGCACGACATGCTCACCCACCACGTGCTCGACAGCCTGGCGGTGGTGCGGCCTTTGCGCCAACAACTGGCGGAGCTGGGCCTGGGCCGGGTCGTACGGGTGCTGGACGTGGGCGCGGGCGCGGGACTGCCTGGCGTGGTGTTGGCGATATGCTTTCCTGAGATGGCGGTGCATTGCGTGGACACGGTCGCCAAGAAGGCGGCGTTTGTGCAGCAAGTGGCGGTGAGCCTGAGGTTGGTGAACTTGCGCGGTATCCACGCGCGGGTGGAGAGTTTGGCCGAGCCCTATGACGTGGTGTGCTCGCGCGCCTTTGCGTCTTTGGCGGATTTCACCCAGTGGTCAGTGGCGGCCCTGGCACCTGCGGGCGTCTGGATGGCGATGAAGGGAAAGCATCCCGAGTTCGAATTGACGGCCCTCACCCCGGACGTCGCGGTGTTTCACGTGGAACCGCTGCAGGTGCCCGGCCTGGACGCCGAGCGCTGCTTGGTCTGGATGCGGCGCAGGGTAACGTAAACTCCTCCTGCCACGCGCCAGGGCATCATTTTTGCTGCCCGGCGGTCTCGCCCACATGGGGCTTTGCCCCGCCACTACCCAGCGCCTCTTTGTCCCCAGTCGTTTTTCACCTTACAAGCAAACCATGGCCCAAATCTTTTGCATTGCCAATCAAAAAGGCGGCGTCGGAAAAACCACCACCACGGTGAACTTGGCGGCTGGTTTGGCGCAACTGGGCCAACGCGTGCTGATGGTGGACCTTGACCCGCAGGGCAATGCCACCATGGGCTCGGGCGTCGACAAGCGCAGCCTGGCGTTGACGGTGTACGACGTGCTCCTGGAGTCCGCCACCATTGCCGAGGCGCGCACGCGCAGCGACAAACTGGTCGCCGCTGCTTGCAGCTACGACATATTGGGCGCGAACCGCGAGTTGGCCGGTGCTGAGGTAGAAATGGTCGAGCTCGAGCGCCGTGAGCGCCGCCTGAAGACAGCCCTGGCAGCTGTGAATGGCGAGTACGACTTTGTGCTGATTGATTGCCCGCCGTCCTTGTCCATGCTCACGCTCAATGGCTTGTGCTGCGCCCACGGCGTGATCGTTCCCATGCAGTGCGAGTACTTTGCGCTAGAGGGCTTGACGGACCTGGTCAACACCATCAAGCAAGTACGCGCCAATTTAAATGACAATTTGAAAATCATCGGCCTTTTGCGAGTCATGTTTGACCCTCGCATCACGCTGCAGCAGCAGGTGAGCGAGCAACTCAAGGCGCACTTTGGCAAGACGGTGTTTGACACCGTGATTCCGCGCAATGTGCGACTGGCCGAGGCGCCGAGCTTTGGTTTGCCCGGCGTGGCTTTTGACCCGGCCTCCAAGGGTGCGCAGGCCTTTGTTGCTTTCGCCCAAGAGATGGTGCGTCGCATACCCACAATGGCCTGATTGCATGGTTCCTACCCCTCAGGTTTTGTTGCTTCCGGGTTGGCAAAACTCCGGACTGGACCATTGGCAAAGCCGCTGGGAGCTGCTTTACGGCTACCAGCGGGTGGAGCAGCACGACTGGATGAAACCTTTGCGCGGCGACTGGATTGCGCGTCTAGAAGAGGCGCTGCTGGAGCAAAGCCGCCCCTGCGTTCTGGTAGCGCACAGTTTGGGCTGCTTGCTGGTGGCGGCGTGGTCGGCGTGCTCGCGCAACACCGCGCGGGTGCAGGGGGCACTTTTGGTGGCGCCGGGGGACGCGGCACGCGCCGAGTTGCGCCCTATGCTCCAAAGCTGGGCGCCCGTGGTGATGAAACGTCTGCCTTTCCCATCGGTGCTGGTGGCAAGCCACGACGATCCGTATTGCAGCCTGGAGCGCGCAACTACGTTTGCCACCGCCTGGGGCTCGCAATGGCACGATGCGGGCCACGCCGGCCACATCAACGCGCAATCCAAACTGGGTGACTGGCCCGAAGGCCATGCGCTCTTACAACCACTATCCGCCCAAGAAGGAAATACACCATGGTGACCAAAAAACCCAAAGGCCTGGGCATGGGCTTGGAGGCCTTGCTGGGCCCCACGGTGCAAGAAGCCACTCCTGACGCCAGTGCGCAGCCCGATGGCTTGCCCACTACCTTACCTTTGGGCGACTTGGTACCAGGGGTCTACCAGCCGCGTACCCATATGGACGAGGGTGCGCTGTACGAGCTGGCCGAAAGCATCAAGGCCCAGGGCATCATGCAGCCAATTTTGGTTCGCCAGCTCGACGACGCCCAGGCCAGCGCACACCGCGCGGTTGGATCAAGCCGCGCCGTGTTTGAGATCATTGCCGGTGAGCGGCGTTTTCGGGCCGCCAAGTTAGCTGGGCTTGACCGCGTGCCGGTGCTGGTGCGCAACGTGGGCAACGAAGCCGCGGCCGCCATGGCCCTGATCGAGAACATGCAGCGCGAAGACCTCAACCCTTTGGAGGAGGCGCAAGGCCTGCAGCGCCTTATCAAAGAATTTGGCCTCACCCACGAGGCCGCCGCCCAGGCTGTGGGGCGCTCGCGCAGCGCTGCCAGCAACCTGATGCGCTTGCTTAATCTGGCCGATCCGGTACAAGCCCTGTTGATAGCCGGGGACCTGGACATGGGCCACGCCCGCGCCTTGTTGTCCTTGGACCGCGCAACCCAAATCACTGCTGCTAACCAAATTGTTAGCAAAAAGCTCTCGGTACGCGAGTCGGAGAGCCTGGTGAAAAAGCTGACGGTGGAGTTCTCCTTGGTGGCGTCCAAGCCCAAAAAAGAAAAGTCGCGCGACCTTAAACGGGTGGAGGAAGAGCTGTCGGACCTGCTGATGGCGCAGGTCGATGTGCACATTAAAAAGCGTGTCAAACGTGCCGGTCGCATCGAAGAAGTGGGCGAGCTTGTGATCCAGTTTGGCTCGCTCGACGAACTCAATGGCTTGATCGAGCGCCTCTCACCCAACGCCAGCCGCTAAAGCCCTCAACCATGTCCGATCACCGCGCCGAAACTGCAGCGGCCCGCTCGCGCTGGCGTGCTGCGCCGCCCTGGCCACTGCCCGCCCTGCTTTGTTGGGGTGCGAGCTGGGGTGTTTTTCGCCTGTTGCCCTTGCAGGGGTTTTCGATCGGGGCGGCGCTGCTGGCCGCCGCCGGTGTCGGCGTGGTGATGAGCTTGTGGGGCAGCAGCTGGTGGCGCAAGGCCGTCATTGCGACCGGCTTTCCGGTGTCGTTTGCGTTGACCTTGCCCCTCCTGGGCATGGGGGATGTAGCGCCCTGGGTGTGGTTGCTCCCCTTGGCGGTGATGCTCTTGGTCTATCCCATGAACGCCTGGGCAGATGCGCCCTTGTTCCCCACCCCGGCTGAGGCATTGCGCGCGTTGTCCGGTGTGGCGCCGCTGCCCGTGGGAGCGCGCATTTTGGATGCAGGCTGCGGCATGGGACACGGTCTAAAGGCCTTGCGAAGCGCCTACCCGCAAGCGCAGTTTTATGGTTTGGAGTGGAGCGCGGTGCTGCGCTGGTGGTGCGCACTGCGTCTGCCGTGGGCACGCGTGACACGCGCCGATATCTGGCTGGCCGACTGGTCGACTTACGACCTGGTGTATTTGTTTCAGCGCCCCGAAAGCATGCCGCGCGCGGTGGCCAAGTCCGCGCAGGAGTTGCGCGCCGGGGCGTACATGGTGAGTTTGGATTTTGAGGCCACGCAACTCATTGCGCACGCCAGTTACACCGCACCCAATGGCAAAATGGTATGGATTTACCAAGCCCCTTTTGCCTACGCGAGGACCTAGCATGACCCTTCCCGTATCCTCCCCTGAGCGGGCGCCGCGCGACGCCGCACCAGTCCAGGACGTGCTCTTGTTTGCCATGGCTGCTTTGCTCGAGCGACGTGACGCGGACACGCCCCAGCACCTGCTGCGCATGCAGTCGTATGTGGCGGTGCTGGCGCAGGCGCTAGGGCGGCAACCCGTTTTTGCTGCCGTGCTCAGCCCGTTCTATGTCGCGCAGTTGCTGCGCGCGGTGTTGGTGTATGACATCGGTACCTTGGCCATTGCGGAGCGGGTATTACTCAAGCCCGGTCGCTACAACCAGGAGGATCGCCTGGCCATGCAAAGCCACACGGTCCGTGGGCATGCAGCCTTGGAGCAGGCCGAAAAAATGCTGGGCCACGCCGACGCTGGGGTGCAGATCGCCAAAGAGCTCGCACTGTCCCACCACGAGCACTGGGACGGACAGGGCTACCCCAACCAGTTGCGCGGGCCGGCCATTCCCCTGTCGGCGCGTCTGGTGGCTGTGGCGGATGTGTACGACGCCATGGTCAGCCACAAGGTCTACAAGCCCGGCGTTGCGCATGCGCAGGCGGTGGCCCAAATCGCCGCCGAGCGGGGCGCCCAGTTTGACCCCGATGTGGTGGATGCATTCGTAGAGCACGCCGATGCATTTGACGCCATTGCCAAGCGCCACGCCGACAGCGATGTGGACATGCAGCACAAGATGGAGTTCCTGGCTACTGCGGTGGCAGAGACCGTGAACGCGTAAGTTCGCAGACAACGGCTGTTGGCCCGCCGCCCCAGCGTGGGAGCCAATTCCTACTTTTTGAAAGACCCTAGCCAATGGCCAACCGCCTGACACAGATCGCCACCCGCACCGGAGACGGCGGCACCACCGGACTGGGCGACAACTCCCGGGTTTCCAAAAACAGCCTGCGGGTGCATGCCATGGGCGATGTTGACGAACTCAATAGCCACATCGGCGTGCTCCTGTGCGAGGCCATGCCCGAGACAGTGCGCGCCCTGTTGGTCGACATCCAGCACCAGCTGTTTAACTTGGGCGGCGAGCTGTCTATCCCAGGCTTTGAGCTGCTCAAGATGGATGCTGTGCTGGCGCTGGACGAAGCCCTGAGCCGCTACAACAACGACTTGCCCAAGCTGCAAGAATTTATCTTGCCCGCAGGCAATCGGGCCGCGTCCGTGGCCCATGTGTGCCGCACGGTGGCCCGCCGGGCCGAGCGCGCGGTGGTGGCGCTGGGCAACGAAGAGGCGCTCAAAGAGGCGCCGCGCCAAT
>CAIYQF010000042.1 GCA_903928325.1 uncultured beta proteobacterium
AGCAATGCAAAGTGGGGTTGGTGCCGATTGGCCGCACGCCCCACGCGGCGTCGCCCGGCGGCCAGCGCCTGGCCTTTGCCGCGCCGCCGCTGGCGCGCCGCGCCCCCACGCCCGAGGCGGGTGCTGCGCTGGCAGCAGCCTTGGGTTTGCAGCAGCGCCAGATTGTGGCGGCCCAGCACCTGTGCAACGGACCCGAGCACTTCGGCTTTTTGGTGGACGACGCTGCTACCGTGCTGGCGCTGGAGCCTGACCTGGCGGCGCTGGCGCGGCTGATGCCGCAGATCGGCATTACCGGCGTGGGGCTGGCGGCGGTGGCCTCAAATGAGGCGGCGCCGGGGCTGATTGGGCGCTCGAACCGCGAGGCGCGGGCATTCAGCGTTGGCACCCAGGCGGCGACGCCAGCACCTGAAGAACCCACGGTCGAAGTGCGCTTCTTTTTCTCCATCGGCCCGCAAACCACCGAAGACCCGGTCACCGGCAGCTTTAACGCCAGCATGGCGCAGTGGCTGATTACTGAGGGCCACGCTCCCAGCCGCTACACCGCAGCCCAGGGCAGCTGCCTGGGCGTGCACGGGCGGGTGCACATTGCCCAAGACGCCAGCGGCCAGGTGTGGGTGGGGGGTGATGTCGTGACGTGTGTGGACGGCACGGTCATGCTTTAGTCCTGCCCCGATACGAGACCTCTACGCCAAAACCGTTACACCAGCCCAGTATCTCGGCCTGAAAAAATCCCATGCAAAACCACCACTCCAACGACTTCCAATCCCCCGTAGTTGCCCGCCTGCGCGCCGACCTGGCACTGGCGCTGCGCGCCGCCGCCCACCATGGCTTAAGCGAAGGCGTGTGCAACCACTTCAGCGTGGAGCTGCCCGACGCCAGCGGGCGATTTCTGCTCAATCCGCGCGGCCTGCTGTGGAGCGAGATCGGGGCCGATGACATTGTGCTGGTGAGCGTGGACGGCACCGTGCTGGCCGGGCGCCATGCGGTGGAGTCCACCGCCATGTTCATCCACGCGGCGGTGCACCGCATCTGCCGCCAGGCCTGCGTGTTGCACACCCACATGCCCTATGCCACCGCGCTCACGCTCACCCAGGCGCGGGCGCTGGACACCACTTTGTCGCAAAACGCCATGCGCTTTCATGGCCGCCTGGCCATTGACGCGCACTACAACGGCCTGGCGCTGGACGCGCGTGAGGGCGAGCGCATCGCCCACGCCATGCAAGGCGCCGATGTGGCCTTCTTGGGCAACCACGGCGTGGTGGTGTGCGGCCAGCGCATGGACTACGCCTACGACGACCTGTACTACCTGGAGCGCGCCTGCATGGCCCAGGTGCTGGCCCAGTCCACCGGTATGCCGCTGGTGCCAGTGGCGCCAGACGTAGCAGCCCTCGTGGCGCAGCAAAGCGTGAGCGAGCGCTTGCAGGGCGAGCTGTTTTTTGAGGCGCTGCGGCGCACGTTGTAAGCCCTAGGCGGCGCTGCGGGCCAGCGCTTTGCGCCGCGTGTGCGCACCGTGCAGGCGCAGGCTCAGGCCCACCAGCAGCACATCAACCGCCAACGACGCCAGGTACACCGGCACAAAAGACTGCTGCTGCTCCCGCAGCAAGCCACCCAGCAAGTTGCCCAGCATGGAGCCCAAGCCCAGCGCCACGTTGCTCAGGGCAAACACCACGGTGGCCTTGTGCGCGTCAAACGACAGGCTGACCACGGCGGGTACCAGTCCAAAGATGGAGTTAAACACCAGCCCGAACAGGGCCGCGCCGACCAGCACCTCCCACAGGGCCGCATGGTGCAAAAACAGTGCGGTGCACAGGCTCAGCAAACCGTAGCTCAGGGTCAGCGCCCGCGCCACGGTGATCTTGTCTGCCAGCGCGCCCATCGCAAAGCCGCCAAACATGCCCACCAGACCGATGGTGGACCACACCCAGCCCGCAGCCTGGGCGCTGTAGCCCAGCTCTTCGCGCAAAAACGAGACCAGGTAGTTCATGGTCGGCATGCAGGCGATGCCGTTGAAAAACATCAAGGCCACCACCACCACGGCCACCGGGTCGCGCGCCAGGCTGCGCCAGCCCCACTGGCCCGCCGGCTCGGACAGTGGGGCTGGCGCCTGCGAACCCGCCGCCTGGCCCACCCGCAGGCGCAGCGCCCCCCAGGCCAAGAGCGCAAAGGTCAGCGCCGAAGAAAACACCCACACCAGCTTCCAGCCCCCCAGGGGCAGCAGTGCCGGGGTGCTAATGCCATTCAAAAACAAGCCATAGGCAGTGCCCGAGGACAGCAGCCCCAGCACCTTGCCTTGGTGCCGCGCCGCAATACCGCTTTGCACCACCGCCACCATAGGCACCCACACCGTGGCCGCCGCGCCGCCGGTAATGACCATGAGCGTGGCGATCTGCGTGGCGTTGACTACCAGCGGCATCAACGCCAGGGCCGCACCGCAAGCAAACACCGAGGCCAAAATCACCCGCACCGCCCCCAGCCAACGCACCAGCCGGGCGCAAACCCAAGCCCCCACCAAAAACCCCACCTGGCCCAGGCCGGTGATCCAGCCAATCTCGGTGTAGTTCAGCGCCAGCGCTGCGCGCATGTCCGGCAACAGCGTGGAAAACAGGTACACGCCACACGCATACGTCACCGCAATAAAACTGGTCAACAAAAGGGTTAGCTCCAAAGGCTGGGTGCGGGCGGGCGTCAGGCGGTGTGCTTGCATGGGTGGGAATTCGTCTTGGTCTGCGGGTTATTTCTCGCCTGTCCGATAAGGCAAGGCGGTTGGGGATAGGCGTTCAGGCGGCAGCGGTCGCGCGGCCACCAAAAATGGCCGACCCCACGCGCACCAGCGTGCTGCCCGCCTGCACCGCAGCTTCCAGGTCTGCGCTCATGCCCATGGATAGGGTGTCTAGCGGCAGGCCGCTGGCGCACAAGCGATCGAACAGTGCCTTGGCACGCTGGTGGACGGCCAGGGCGGCGGCAAAGCCGGGCGAGGGCTCCGGGATGGTCATGATGCCGCGCAGGCGTAGCCCCGGCAGCGCCACCACCGCCTGGGCCAGGGCCAGCGCGTCTTCTGGCGCCACCCCCGCCTTGGTGGGCCCTGCGTCAATATTGACCTGGATACACACATTGAGCAGTGGCAGCGTGGTGGGGCGCTGCTCGCTCAGGCGCTGGGCAATTTTCAGGCGGTCCACAGAATGCACCCAGTCAAAGTGCTCGGCCACCGGGCGGGTTTTGTTGCTTTGAAGTGGGCCAATGCAGTGCCAGGTCAAACCCAGGTGCGCCAGGGCGGCGATTTTCTCCACGCCTTCTTGGATGTAGTTCTCGCCAAAGTCGCGTTGCCCGCCGGCAGCGGCCTGCGCCACGGCCTCGGGGGGGAAGGTTTTGGAGACGGCGAGCAGCAGCACGCCGCTGGGCGCGCGTCCGGCGGTGTGACAGGCCCGAGCGATGCGCGCGTGGATAAGTTCCAAATTGGTTTCAATTGCCATAGTGATTCGTAGTGATAATGCACCGCTCTCTACCAGCCAATGTATTTTTGGGCAGGTGCTGGTTCAAATGGAAAGGAAGCTCTTTCGTGGATATCGCTCAATTACTGGCTTTTTGTGTCAAAAGCAAGGCCTCGGACCTGCACCTTTCGGCCGGATTGCCGCCCATGTTACGGGTCCACGGCGATGTGCGTCGGCTCAACTTGCCCGCGCTGACCCACAAGGAGGTGCATGGCATGGTCTATGACATCATGACCGATTCCCAGCGCAAACGCTACGAAGAGGCCTTGGAGATCGACTTTTCATTCGAAATAGAGCGCTTGTCGCGCTTTCGGGTCAATGCCTTTAACCACATGCGCGGCGCCGGCGCCGTGTTTCGAACCATCCCGAGCAAGATTTTGACTTTGTTTGAACTGGGCGCGCCGGCCATTTTTTCGGATTTGGCGCTCAGGCCGCGCGGCCTGGTGCTGGTGACCGGCCCCACCGGTTCGGGAAAATCCACCACCTTGGCGGCAAGGGTCAACCACTTCAATGAAAACCGCAATGGCCATATTTTGACCATCGAGGACCCGGTGGAGTTTGTCCACGAGCCCAAAAACTGCCTGATCAACCAGCGTGAAGTCGGGCCCCACACCCACGGGTTTTCAGATGCTTTACGGTCTGCGCTGCGGGAGGACCCCGATGTAATTTTGGTGGGTGAGCTGCGCGACCTGGAGACCATCC
>CAIYQF010000043.1 GCA_903928325.1 uncultured beta proteobacterium
TCCCTTTCGGACACATCTGCTAAAGCGTTCGCTGAAAGCTCCAAAGCCCAAGCAACGCTACATGTTGTTTTTTTATTTTGGAGTAACAAATTATGGCGAACGATTTTCTCTTCACATCCGAATCCGTCTCTGAGGGCCACCCCGACAAGGTAGCCGATCAGATTTCTGACGCGATCTTGGACGCAATTTTCAAGCAAGACCCAAAGTCCCGTGTGGCGGCTGAGACGCTGTGCAACACCGGCTTGGTGGTGCTGGCCGGTGAGATCACGACCAACGCGCACGTGGACTACATCCAGGTGGCGCGCGACACCATCAAGCGCATTGGCTACGACAACACCGAGTACGGCATTGATTACAAGGGTTGCGCCGTGTTGGTGGCCTACGACAAGCAAAGCAATGACATCGCCCAGGGCGTTGACCATGCTTCAGACGACCACCTCAACACCGGCGCGGGCGACCAGGGTCTGATGTTTGGCTATGCCTGCAATGAAACGCCCGAGCTGATGCCCGCGCCGATTTACTACGCCCACCGCCTGGTCGAGCGCCAAGCGCAGCTGCGCAAAGACGGTCGTCTGCCCTTTTTGCGCCCTGACGCCAAGAGCCAGGTCACCATGCGCTACGTCGACGGCAAGCCCCACAGCATCGACACCGTGGTGCTATCGACCCAACACAGCCCCGACCAGTCGCAGGACCAGCACAGCATGAAGGCCAGCTTTAACGAGGCCATCATCGAGGAGCTGATCAAGCCCGTGCTGCCCAAGGAGTGGCTGCAAAACACCCGCTACCTGGTCAACCCCACCGGGCGCTTCGTGATCGGCGGCCCCCAGGGCGATTGTGGCTTGACGGGTCGCAAAATCATTGTGGACACCTACGGCGGCGCCTGCCCGCACGGCGGTGGTGCCTTCTCTGGCAAGGATCCGTCCAAGGTGGACCGCTCAGCCGCTTATGCGGCCCGCTACGTGGCCAAAAATGTGGTGGCTGCCGGTCTGGCCACGCAATGCCAGGTGCAAGTGGCCTACGCGATTGGCGTGGCGCAACCCATGAACATCACGGTCTATACCGAAGGCACGGGCGTGATGTCCGACGACAAGCTGTCCGCGTTGGTGGCCACGCACTTCGACCTGCGCCCCAAGGGCATCATTCAGATGCTCGACCTGCTGCGCCCGATTTACGAAAAAACGGCAGCCTACGGCCACTTCGGCCGCGAAGAGCCCGAGTTCACCTGGGAACGCACGGACCGGGCGCAGGCCTTGCGCGCAGCAGCGGGTCTGTAAAAACCTGTGCCGGATGAAACTCCAGACACAACGCTTCATAGACCGCTGGCTAGGCCAGGTCCTGTGCGCGGTGGTGTCGGGGTGGGTCCGGCTCACAGGCCCCAAGGCGCCGGTGTTGGCGGCGCAGCCGCGCAATATTGTGGTGATTTTGCTCTCCGAGATGGGCAGCATCGTATTGGCCGGGCCGATGTTTGCAGAGCTGCGCCTGCGCTACCCGACCGCAGCGATCCATGTCTTGCAGCTTAAGAAAAACCAGGAAGTCTCCAAACTGCTGCGCCTGAGTCAAGACGAGCATCTGCACAGCCTGGACGACAGCTCGGGCGCGCGCCTGGTGGGCGACATCTTGCGCTTTAGCCTGTGCATGCGCCGCTTGGGCGTGGATGCGGTGCTGGACTGCGAGCTGTTTTCGCGGGTGAGCAGCCTGCTGTCGTTTGCTTGTGGCGCGCCGCTGCGCGTAGGCTTTACGCCGCACACGCAAGAAGGCCTGTACCGCGGCAGCTTTATCAACCGCGCCATTCCCTACAACCCCTACCAGCACATCAGCAAGCAATTTTTGTCACTGGTGGACGCCTTGTCGGGGGGTAGCGTGCCGCGCAACAAGGCCGCGCCGATCCGCCCCACGCCCACGCAGACGGAACTGGCCGTGCCGTTTTCCGAGACCGAGCTGGCCGCCTACCGCGCCCAGTTGCACCGCGACCATCCCAAAGTAGCCCAGCGCGCGCTGGTTCTGCTTTACGCGGGCGGCGGCATCTTGCCCGAGCGGGCCTGGCCCGCGGCACATTACGCGCGGGTGGCGCAAGGCCTGTGTGCGGCCGGGTTTGCCGTGGGGCTGATTGGCCTGAAAGACGATGCGCAACTGGCCAAGGATTTGCAGGCGCAAGTCCAGAGCGACTTTTGCATTGACCTGACCGGCTACACCCGCAGCATCCGCGAGCTGCTGATGCTGTTTTATGCCGCAAAACTGCTGATCACCAACGACGGCGGACCGGGCCACTTTGCCACGCTCACGCCGATTCAGACCATGGTGTTTTTCGGCCCCGAGACCGGCCGCCTGTACGGCCCATTGGGCGCGCGCAACCAGGTGATTGAGTCCGGCATTGCCTGCTCGCCATGCCTGAGCGCCTACAACCACCGCCTGACCTTTTGCGACGGCGACAACCAATGCCTCAAGCGCATTGCCCCCGATCCGGTGCTGGCCGACGCGCTGCGCTATTTGCAGGCTGTGCCCGCCACTGCATGAACACCGACACCCGTTGGAAAACGCGCGCCCTGGGCGCCATGGCGTGGTTAACACGCTTTCGCTACTTGAAGTTTGGCTTGGTGGGCGCCAGCGGCACGGTGGTCAATATCGTGGTGCTCTACCTGGGCCATGAGTACGTTTTTCAGGCCATTGAGGGACCGCAAGGCAAGCCCTATGCGTCGCTGGCGCTGGCGATTGCGGTGGCTACGGTGAACAACTTCACCTGGAACCGGATGTGGACCTGGGCCGACCGCGTGCAGGCGCAGCGCGCAGCGGCGCTGGACGCGGTCCCTATTGCCGCGCCCACACTGGGGGCGCAGTTGCTGAAATACGCGCTGGCCTCGTGGTTTGGCATTGCGCTGCAATACACCCTGACGCTGTGGCTGGCGCACCTGATGCACTACATGCTGGCCAATGTGATTGCCATCGTGATTGCCAGCGTGAGCAACTTCCTGGCCAATGACCGCTGGACTTTCCGCCGCCGCTGAGCACGCGCATGGCGCCCACCCGAACCGCCCCAAAACGCGCCCAAAAACGCGCGAACGATAGCGCCAACACCACGCCACTGTGGTCCTGGCTGGCGCTGCTGATCGTAGCCGCGGGCCTGTACTTTTTCGGCCTGGGCAGCTTTTACGCGCCCACCAATGGCGACGAGATGGTCTACATCCACATCGCCCGCCTCACCGCCGAGGCCGGCCACTGGCTGCCCTTGGTGTCCGACCTGGACCACATGCGCAACACCAAGCCGCCGCTCTTGTTTTGGCAGGCACTGGTGGCAGGGGACTGGGGCGCGAACTGGTCGCTGTTTGCGCTGCGCCTGCCCAGCGTGGTCTATACGCTACTCACCGCGGGCGCGGTGGCCTGGGCCACGCGGCGACTGAGCAGCAACTGGCGCACCGCCTGCCTGGCGGCGGTGATTTACCTGGCGTTTTTTTCCAGCTTTCGCTACGGCCGGGTGTACCTCACGTCCGCGCCCGAAACCTTTTGGCTGGCACTGCCCATGTGGGCGCTGCTGTGGAGCCAGTTACGCACGCCCGGTGCGGTGAACACCGAACCCACCTGGTTGGCACGCACTGCGCCGTGGCGTGCCCCGGCGGTGCTGCTGTGGTTTGGTGCGTTTGGTCTGTGCATGGGCCTGGGGTTGTTGTACAAGTCCTTTGCCTTGGTGGCCCCTGCGGCTGCCACCTTGTGGTGCGCGCTGCTAGCGGGCCAGCCCTGGCGGCTGCGCCACCTGCTGCGCAGCACGGTGGCCGTGGCCTGGAGCACCGCGCTGGCACTGGGCGTGTTTGCGCTCTGGTTTGCCCTGGACCCGGACCCAGCAGCCGTGTGGCAAGAATTTGTCGTGGGCGAGAACGCTGGCAAGATGGCTGGCGCCCAAGGCTATTGGCATGCCGCCTTGTGGGGCGACTACCCGCTGTGGACGCAGTTGTTGGCCTATTGCGAAAACGCCGGACTGCTGTTTTTTGTTGTTGTGGGCCTGGCCTGGACAGGAGCCAAGGCGCTGTTCAAAGGCCAGCCTTGGGCGCAGACCCCACCGGCGCAGCGCACGCTGTGGCTGTGGCTGCTGGTGTGGTTGCTCATTTTCAGCATCCCGAGCCAGCGCTCGGCGCGCTACGTGATACCGGCCATGCCAGCGCTGGCGATACTGCTGGCACTGTACTGGGAGCGGGTGGCACGTGGGTGGTACTTGCTTACGCTGCTGCTCACCAGCGCTGCCCTGGTGGTGCTGGGGCGCATCGCCTGGGTTTTGGGGGGCATGGATGTGGGCGAACCGCTATGGCGCTGGGCCGCCATGCTCGCCGTTGCTGTGGGATGGGCCGCCGCGCTGGCCGCCTTGGCCCGGCGCGACTGGAGCCGTAACGCCACGCTGCTGGCGTGCCTGAGCGTCTACGCCACCTTTGGCCTTATGGTGGCTCCACTGGACGGACTGCAGACGCAGTACAGCGCAGCGGCAGTCCAGCACTTAGCAGGCAAAAACGTGGCCGTGCCCAACGGCTTTACCGCGCAATTTGAGCGCTTCCACTTCATGCTGCCGCAGAGCACGCTAACGCCCTATGACACGGACGGCCGCAACACCGGCGCCGTGCACCCGGAGCTGCCCGCAAGCGAGCGCCTGGACTATTTATTGCAACGGTTTGACGCCGTCGTGTGGGTCGAAGGCGATTCTGCGGCCACAGCGCCGCCGTGCCGTCCACGCTGCACGGCGCTGAGCTTCCGCTGGCACGTGAAAAGCCGCCACAAAAATGGCGAAGTCACCATGGCCAACATCTGGTATCCGGAGCAGTGGCTTTTTGGACGGGAGTGGTTGCTGCAAGCCACGCCTTAGCGCGCCCGCAGTCGGCGCACCGCAAGCGCCTGCAGTACCAGCCACAGGCCAGGGTCGAGTACGGCGTCCCATAGGTTGCCGCTGGGCCAGCGCCCCAGGCCAAACACCAGCAAAGCGGCGCACAGCTGCCAGGGCCCGCAGGCACGCCAGGCAGCGTGGCCCGAAACCACCCAGGGAACCAGCGCCAGCGCCCACAGGGCGGCATACGCGGCAGGTTCAAATCCCCAGGCATAAAGGGACACCGGAAACAGCGCAAAAGTATCCAGCAGCAGAACCCAGCCCAGCAGCGCGGCCCCTACCGCATAGACCAGGCCCCACTGCGACGCACGCACGCTGCGCTGCGCCGACGCGTGCACAAGCAGGGTGATTGCCAGCAGGCCCGACACCAGACTGGGTATTTGAAAGGGCAAGCCCAGCCAGTAGCTAATGCCCCAGTCGCCTGGCACCCAGGCCCATGCGGCCACCATGCCCGCCGGCCAAAACCAGTGCCTTGGGTTACCGGGCGTGCCACTCCGGCGCTGCGCCCAAACCCGCCCCATCAGCAGCACGCAGGCCGACAGCACCAGGCTCCAGATGGCATGGCGAACCCAAGGCAGGCTTTGGGTATCGGGCAAGACGGCGGCCCCGGACTGGGTCAGGGTTGCCCATGCGTCGGACCAGGTCAAGAGCGCAGGGATCACGGAGCCGCCTCGGTGCTGGCGTGCAAAGCCGGTGCCAGGGGTTGCGCGTCCGGGCTCGTGTGGACCCAGTCCAGGCGCCGCCAGGCAATGCTTTTGCGCTGGTCGGTGTAGCTGACCCACAGGCTTTGCTCCACCCAGGCCATCGCGGCATAGGAGTATTCCTGGCCCGGCGCGCCCTGCTCTAGGTCTTGCACGCTGCTCCAGGCAACGCCGTCGGCTGAGGTGGCTAGGCGCAGCGTCTGCCGGTTGGC
The DNA here is from genome assembly GCA_903928325.1 of uncultured beta proteobacterium. Lineage (GTDB taxonomy): Bacteria > Pseudomonadota > Gammaproteobacteria > Burkholderiales > Burkholderiaceae_C > Allorhodoferax. The sequence goes on from CAIYQF010000043.1 coordinate 5,772, forward strand.
AGTCGAGGGGTTGTACACCAGCAGGTTCTGACCGCCCACGCGCAAAGTGGCAATTCCCGCGTCCGGGTTGTCCAGGGGCAGGTCGGGCGCGTCGCTCCAGCTGCGCCCCGCGTCATGGGTTTGGGAGACGCGGATTTTTCCGTCCTCTTTGTTATCGCGTAGCAAAGCCAGCCAATCCGAAGGCGAGGTCGCCAGCAAGGCCGGCTGCAAGGTGTGCGTGCGCCGTGAGATGCGCACCATGCCAAAAAACTGGCCTTCGCTGTCCAGGCGCAATGCCACCGGCGTCTTGGCTCCCAACTCAAAATAGGCGGGCAATACAGCGCCCCCGTCGGCCAGGGGCAGCGGCGCGGTGCGCACCAGGTAGCTCAGGTTCCACAGCCATGACAGGGGCAGCACGCGCAGCGGCTCGAAGCGCATGGCAGACGACGGTGTGCCGGCGACTTGCTTCAAATGCAGCACCCTGGACGCCGCCCAGCCACCCCAACCCGTGGCCACCACAAACAGGTGCATGCGCCCCTGCACATCGAGCCACGCCACCGGGTTGCCCAGGCGGCGCAGGCCAAAACCAAGTTGCGCGCCCATGGCGTGGCGGTTCACGACGAACTGCGCGGGGCCCCAGCTCTGGCTGGCACGGTCCCATTGCGAGGCGGCGATTTGCACATTGGGTGCACTTTCGCGGTCCCCCGCAAACCAAAACGCCGTAAGCGCTGCCGCGTCACCCACTGGCATCACCAGCAGTGCGCTAGCGTGCGCGGCCGGCACGCCGGGGGGCATGGGGATGTGTCCGTGGGCGGACTGCATCCACTGGCCCTCGGGCGCCAAAGTGCCCGCAGCGGGCGCCGGGGCCGCAGCCGGGTAGGTGTTTTGTGCTGGCCTTTGCGCCGAGTCCAGAGCCCAGGCAGCGAGCACCACCAGGAGCGCCGGCACGGCACGCAAGAACAGAAGGGGAAAGAAGCGCATGGGCTGATCTTATCGGCCTGCAATCGTGCATGTCTGTGGCCAAATAGCGCCTGAGTTTCCTCTTCCACCATCTCTGCGTACAGAAAACCTTTTATGGCACACAGCAGCATCCTGCACACCACGCCCTTGGCCGCGCCGCCGTGGCCCACGATAGACCCGTTTTTGTTTTGCGTGCACCACGTGGACGCCTACCCGCGCGGCAACGCCGCCATGGGTCCGGCTGCCCCCTTGGGTGGACGCAATCTGGGCCAAGACTTTGCGGGCAAAGACGGTTGGAGCATGTACCACGGCCAAACCATTCCTGGCTTTCCGGCGCACCCGCACCGGGGTTTTGAAACGGTGACCATCGTCCGCCAAGGGCATATCGACCACTCCGACTCGCTAGGCGCCACTGCACGCTTTGGTCCGGGCGACGTGCAATGGCTCACGGCGGGCAAGGGCATTGTGCATTGCGAAATGTTTCCCCTGCGCAACGTGGATTCGCCCAACCCGGCCGAGTTGTTCCAAATCTGGCTCAATCTGCCGGCCAAGAACAAGATGGCCGAGCCCCACTTCACCATGCTCTGGGGCGAAAACGTGCCAA
>CAIYQF010000044.1 GCA_903928325.1 uncultured beta proteobacterium
ACCACTTCAAGCAGCTTCATCACGTTGGCAGGGCTGAAGAAGTGCAAGCCCACCACGTCTTGCGGACGCTTGGTGAACGAGGCAATTTTGTTCAGGTCCAGCGTGGAGGTGTTGGACGCCAAAATAGCGCCCGGCTTCATCACACGGTCGAGCTCTTTGAACACGGCTTCTTTCACACCGATTTCTTCAAACACCGCTTCAATCACCATGTCGGTGCCCGACAGATCGTCGTAGCTCAGGGTGGTGGACAACAGCGCCATGCGCTCGTCGTACTTGGCTTGCTTGAGCTTGCCTTTTTTGACCTGCGACTCGTAGTTGCCGCGCATGGTGGCCACGCCACGGTCCAGGGCTTCTTGCTTCATCTCCAGCATCTTGACCGGAATGCCGGCGTTCAAGAAGTTCATGGCAATGCCGCCACCCATGGTGCCCGCGCCAATGATGGCCACGCTTTTGACCTCGCGCAGCGGGGTGTCTGACGGCACGTCAGGAATCTTGGACGCAGCACGCTCGCCCAAAAACAGGTGGCGCAGGGCACGGCTCTCAGGCGTCCACATGAGGTTGATAAAAATTTCCCGCTCGGTGGCCATGCCGGCTTCGAACTTTTTCTGGGTGGCCGCTTCAACCGCGTCCACGCATTTGAGCGGTGCAGGGAAATTTTTTGACACTGCGCCCACCATATTGCGCACAAACTGAAAATAGGCGTCGCCTTGCGGGTGCTTGCAAGGCAGGTCGCGCACCAGTGGCAGGGGGCGCGTAGTGGCCACCGAGCGGGCAAAGGCAAAAGCCTCATCCGCCAAGCTGGCGGGCGAAGCGGCAATTTTGTCAAACAGCTTTTGGCCCGGCAGCATGGCCAGCATTTCGGCCTTGATGGCTTCGCCGCTGACGATCATATTGAGCGCGGCCTCAACGCCCAGCACGCGTGGCAGGCGCTGGGTGCCGCCGGCGCCGGGCAGCAGCCCGAGCTTGACTTCAGGCAGCGCAACGCTGGTGCCGGGTGCGGCCACGCGGTAGTGGCAGCCCAGGGCTAGCTCCAGCCCGCCGCCCATGGCAACGGTGTGGATGGCGGCGACCACCGGCTTGGTCGATTTTTCCAACAACTGGATCACGCTGTTCAGGTTGGGCTCCTGCATTGCCTTGGGGGAGCCAAACTCGCGGATGTCCGCGCCACCAGAAAAAGCCTTGCCCGAGCCGGTGATGACGATGGCGGTAACTGCGGCATCGGCCAGCGCATGTTCCATGCCGTTCGCGATCCCTTGGCGGGTGGACAAACCCAGGCCGTTGACTGGCGGGTTGTCGAGGGTAATGACGGCAATATCGCCGTGGACCTGGTAGTGGGCAGTCATGCTTTCAATCCTTGAAATTAAGAAACGGATAAGGGGAAGACACGGGGAGTAAAGAAAATAGAACGACCGTTCTTTTCGTGAAATTGTAGGGGCTTTATGCCATTGCGCAGGCCTCTTTGTCACGGTTGAGACTGGAGACTCTAGACTTCCAGCCACTCTTTACGGACCGCGCTGTCGGCGCGCAGCGCCTGCGGGCTGCCGTCAAACACGATGCTGCCGTGGCCCATGACCAGACAGCGGTCCGAAATCTGCATCGCAATCGTGAGCTTTTGCTCAATTAGCAGCACCGACAGGCCGCGAGCGCGCAAGGTCTGCAAATAGGTGGCCACCAGTTCCACAATTTTCGGCGCCAGGCCTTCGGTAGGCTCGTCGATGATGATTAGGTCCGGGTCGCCCATCAGCGTGCGGCACAGGGTCAGCATTTGCTGCTCGCCGCCCGAGAGCACGCCGGCTTCGGTGTGCTCTCGCTCTTTGAGGCGGGGGAAGATGGCGTACATGTCTTCAAAAGTCCAACGCGGCTTCTTGTTGGCACGCTTTTGCCCGAGCAAGAGGTTTTGGTGCACCGTGAGCTTGGGGAAGATGTCGCGGTTTTCCGGCACGTAGCCCACACCCAAATTGGCAATCTCGAAGGACTTGCGGCCTTGGATCTGTTGGCCGTTCCACAGCACCGAGCCCTGGCTTTCCACCAAACCCATGATGGCCTTGGCGGTGGTAGAGCGGCCCGAGCCATTGCGCCCGAGCAGGGCCACGATTTCGCCCTCGCCCACTTGCAGGTCCACGCCGTGCAGGACGTGGCTTTTGCCGTAAAAGGCCTGTAATTCACTCACTTGCAACATATTCAATGTCCTTGGTCTGAAGCGCCAGCCTGGGCGTCGGCCACGGTGGAGCCCAAATACGCTTCTTGCACCCGGGCGCTGGCGCGCACCGCGTCGGGCGTGTCAAACGCGATGACTTCGCCATACACCAGCACCGCAATGCGGTCGGCCAGGCCAAACACCACGCCCATGTCGTGCTCCACGGTGAGCAGGGTTTTGCCCTCGGTCACTTGCTTGATGAGCGCAATAAACCGGGTGGTTTCGCTCTTGCTCATGCCAGCCGTCGGCTCGTCGAGCAAGATGACGTTGGCGCCACCGGCAATGGTGATGCCCACTTCCAAAGCGCGCTGTTCGGCGTAGGTGAGGTTGAGCGCCACCACGTCGCGCTTTTTGTCCAGCCCGATCATTTCCATGAGTTGCTGCGCGCGGGCGTTGGCGTCGTCCAAGTCGACCAGAAACTTCAAAAAGGTATAGCCGTAGCCCAGGCTGTAGAGCACGCTGCAGCGCAGGTTCTCAAACACGCTGAGTTTGGGGAAGATGTTGGTGATCTGGAAGCTGCGCGACAAGCCCAGGCGGTTGATCTCAAACGGCTTTTTGCCCTGGATGCTTTGGCCG
>CAIYQF010000045.1 GCA_903928325.1 uncultured beta proteobacterium
GGGCTCGACCTCGCACTTTTTCTTGATCAGTTTTTCAATATCGGCCAGCAGACGGGCGTCGTTGCCGCCACCCACAAAGCTGACCGCCAGGCCCGAGGCCCCAGCGCGGCCGGTGCGGCCGATGCGGTGCACATAGTCTTCGGCGTTGAACGGCAGGTCAAAGTTGAATACGGCGGGCACATCTTTGATGTCCAGGCCACGCGCGGCCACGTCGGTGCAGACCAGCAAATCGACTTCGCCGCTCTTGAAGGCTTCGAGCGCCTTGAGCCGCTCGTCCTGGCTTTTATCGCCGTGCAGCGCGGTGGTTTTCAGACCCTCACGCTCCAGCGAGCGTGCCAGGCGGGCGCAGCCCAACTTGCTATTGACAAACACAAAGGCCTGCTTGAGCGCGCGCGTTTTCAAAATATGGTGCAGTGCATGGCGTTTGTCGTCTTCGCCCACGCTGTAAAAATGCTGCTCCACGGTCGACGCCGTGGCGTTGGAGCGGGCCACTTCAATCGTGACCGGGTTTTGCAGGTAGCTGCCCGCCAGGCGCTTGATCTCAGGCGAGAAGGTGGCCGAAAACAGCAGCGTGGTTCGTTGCTTGGGCAGGTAACTCAGGATGCGCTGCAGGTCGGGCAAAAAGCCGATGTCGAGCATGCGGTCCGCCTCGTCGAGCACCACGTATTCCACTTGGTTGAGCACCGCGTTTTTTGCCTCAATATGGTCCAGCAGCCGCCCCGGGGTGGCCACCAGCACTTCCACGCCTTTTTTGAGCTCCAGGGTTTGGGGCTTCATGTCCATTCCGCCAAACACCACGGCGCTGCGCAGGTTGGTGTACTTGGCGTAGAGCTTGACTTGTTCGGCTACCTGCACCGCCAACTCCCGCGTGGGCAAAAGCACCAGCGCACGCACCGGGTGGCGGGCGGGCGAGGTGGAAGCGTTTTCGTGCTTGAGCATGCGCTGCAGCAGGGGCAGCGCAAAGGCTGCAGTTTTGCCAGTGCCAGTTTGGGCTGCGCCCATCACGTCTTGGCCGGTCAGTACCACGGGTATGGCCTGGGCCTGGATGGGCGTCATGGTCTCGTAGCCCATTTCGGCTACCGCGCGCGCCAAGCTGGGAGCCAGTTGCAACTGGGCAAAGGCCATGACCGGGGTGTCGGTTGACAGGGTCTGGGGTGCGGCGGGGGATGGGGTTTCAGTAATCAAGTCGGGCATGCATAGCAAGAATGGTTGCTATCCGTCCGATAGCAGGTTGGGCCCCAGGGGCGGGGATCACTGGGCATTATCCCCGATACGGGTGGTTTCAGGTTTTGGGCAGGGTCACACCGGTTTGGCCCTGGTACTTGCCGCCCCGGTCTTTGTAGCTGGTCTCGCAGACTTCGTCGCTCTCAAAAAACAGCACCTGCGCGCACCCCTCGCCGGCATAAATCTTGGCAGGCAGCGGTGTGGTGTTGGAAAACTCCAGCGTCACATAGCCCTCCCACTCGGGCTCAAAGGGCGTGACGTTGACGATGATGCCGCAGCGCGCATAGGTGCTTTTGCCCAGGCAAATGGTGAGCACATTGCGTGGAATGCGGAAATACTCCATGGTGCGCGCCAGCGCAAAA
>CAIYQF010000046.1 GCA_903928325.1 uncultured beta proteobacterium
AGGTAGCCCACCCTGTGGCTCGAGCTACATTCATGACGGCTCGTTCACCGGGACACGGGTTCCAGGGAACGGTGTCACAACTTCTCTGTTGGAGAGTTTCGGGTTGAGAGTTTTCAGTGAGAATCAGTTTGTGGAGGCAAACGACTTCCTGCTCGAACTTGAGGCACGTGGTGGGCTCTAACCATTCGCACTCTTGCACTGGAATGGCATTGGGGCCTCGGCTCAAAGGTAGCGACGGGTTCGGAGCGCCGCGAAAGTCGTCTTTCTGCCCACTGCCAACTTACAACCAAAGTGTCACTTCGCAACACCGTCAAAACCTCCTGACTTCAACCCGCCCCGCGAATCAAATCCGTTGGCAATTTTTGACCGGTCCCACCAGATTTTGCACATAGCCGGCTTAACGAAGTCACTGCTATCACTACCTGTCACCGTCGAACGGGTAGCTTGCCAGACGCGAGAGCACACCACCAATATCAGCCGCCTGGTAAGTCAGCAAACTGATGCCGCGCACCGGCACGCGCACAGGTTCCGGCAGCACACAACGCCTCAAACGCGCCTGCACTGTAGCCAGCGGCCTGGCATCAGCGTAAAGCCCCACCGTGATGTGGGGAACATAGTCACCGGATGCCACCTGCGCGCCTTTTGCCGTCAGGCAAGCGCGCAAGGCTGCAAGCTGCCCGCTGGCATCGTGGACCGTGAAATAGGGCACAGAAGTAAACGTGTCCAGGTCGCCAATCTCAATCTCAAACGGAGCGAGGTGCAGTTGTTGCATGGCCTGTACCTGCGCCTGAATAAGCTCCGGCCCGAAGTCATCCGCATGCACGGGCGAGTCACTGGGAAAACCGCACAGGCTCAGCGTGATATGCGGTTGGCGGCAATAGCCATCCAGCAGCAAGTCGGCCAGTTGGGCTTGCGCCGCCTGCATGCGTGGCAGCACGGTGGCAGTGTCAAAGTCCAAAGCCCACAGCACATAGGCTGGCCGCCCGAGGTGCCACTCGACAAAGTCACGGCGCACGTTGCGCACGGTAAAGACTTCGGGCAGCGCGGGTTGTGCGGATCGTGCGGCAGGTGCGTTTGCGGCGGAAGCTCTGGATTCGTGGTTCATCGCGCCCAGTCTATCTGCGGCGGAACCTGGGAAAACCCCGACACCATTGTGTCGCTTTTTGTCAACCATGGGTCGTAAGCGCAAGAGACACTGAACGCACGCCGGTCTAGCATGGCGACATGACACAGATCCACACCCTGCGCACTGATTTGGCCGCTGCCTTCCGCTGGGCCGCTCGGCTGGGCATGCATGAGTCGATTGCCAACCACTTCAGTGTGGCCACCAATGACTCGGGCAGCCAGTTTTTGCTGAACCCGGTGGGCTCGCACTTCTCGCGCATGCGCGCCAGCGAGTTGTTGTTGTTGGATGTCGTCGACCCCGCAACATATGCTGGCGCCAACGCCCCGGACCCGACCGCCTGGACCCTGCATGCCGCCCTGCACAAGCAACTGCCGCAAGCGCGCTGCATTTTGCAC
>CAIYQF010000047.1 GCA_903928325.1 uncultured beta proteobacterium
CCTACGCCCAGGGCGATGTCCAAGCCCAGCGAGCCGGTGGACACCACTTGGATGTCTTCAATGACCTCGCCCTCGCCCAGGCGCATGATGGTGCCTTTGCCAAATTGCTTCTCAATCTGGGCCAGCGCAACTTGCAGGGCTTTGGCTTTTTCGCTGTTAGCGGCCAGGGGTTTGACGGGTGCGTCCATGAAAAATCTCCTGTGAAGAATGGGGGGGGGGGAACCGGCGCATCCTTTATCTGGTATTAACCACAGGCTGGATGCTTGAACAGTAGTTTATAGGCAGTTTATAAATGTTTTCAATCTATTTTTAGTCAGTTTGCATTACCATTAACACATGACCAAGTCACCCCTTGATCCACCTGTGGCGCCACCCGACGGCTGGCGCCACAACCACCTGGGCCACTGGCTGCGACTGGGCCTGGAGCGTTTTGACGCGCGGGTGATGGCGCTGATGGCGCAACACCCCGGCGTGTCGCTGGGTTTGTCCAACCTGGCCGGGCGCGGGCAACTCACGGCGGCGCACTGGCAGGTCACCCGCCATCTACCGCCCCAAGGCGCACGCCTGACCGAGCTGGCACAGCGCGCCGGCATGAGCAAGCAGGCCATGGGCACGCTGGTGAACCAGTGCGAGGCCTGGGGCCTGGTGCAGCGCGACGCCGACAGCCTGGACGCGCGCGCGCGGCGCGTGTGCTTTAGCGCCACCGGTCGGGCCTGGCTGGCGGCCTACCAAGACAGCGTGGCGCAGGCCGAAGACGAGCTGCGCAGTGCCATCGGCGCCGAGGTGGCCACGGTGGTGGCGCTGGGGCTGGAGGCCTACAGCGCCGCGTAAGTGGTTTGCCTGGTGCCAGCGGCAACGCAGGGGCAAACCCCTAGAGCAACGAGAACGCCGCAGCAAAGGCCAGTCCTAGAATGCTTTGTCAACACCGACGACACATCACAACACCACAGCGCACAGCGCGAGGAGACCGGTATGCGTATTTTGATCGCTGAGGATGACCAGGTACTTGCTGACGGGCTGCTTCGCGCCCTGCGCAGCGCGGGCGCAGCGGTAGACCATGTGGCCAGCGGCACCGAAGCCGATGCGGCACTGATGACCAACACCGAGTTCGACCTGCTGATCCTGGACCTGGGCTTGCCCAAGATGCACGGCTTGGACGTGCTAAAACGCCTGCGCGCGCGTGGTTCTGCGTTGCCCGTACTGATTTTGACCGCTGCCGACAGTGTTGAAGAACGTGTCAAGGGCCTGGACTACGGCGCCGACGACTACATGGCCAAGCCCTTTAGCCTGCAAGAGCTCGAAGCGCGCGCGCGCGCGCTGGTGCGCCGGGGCATGGGCGCGACCAGCAGCAACATCAAACACGGGCCACTGATTTACGACCAATCGGGCCGCGTGGCCACGATTGACGGCAAGATGGTGGAGCTGTCCGCCCGCGAGCTGGGACTGCTCGAAGTGCTGCTGCAGCGCACCGGCCGTCTGGTGAGCAAAGACCAGCTGGTGGAGCGCTTGTGCGAGTGGGGCGAAGAGGTCAGCAACAACGCCATTGAGGTGTATATCCACCGCCTGCGCAAAAAGATCGAGAAAGGCCCCATCCGCATCGCCACGGTGCGCGGCCTGGGCTATTGCCTGGAAAAAATTCAAAGCTAGATGAAGCTTTTCCAGCGTGAGCAGCGCTCGCTGTTTGGCGAGATTTTGGATTGGATGCTCACGCCGATTTTGTTGCTGTGGCCGGTCACGCTGGTGCTGACCTGGCTGGTGGCGCAGGGCATTGCGGGCAAGCCGTTTGACCGGGCGCTGGAGTTCAACGTGGGTGCGCTGGCGCAGCTGATTACGGTGCAACAGGGCGCAGCGCAGTTTGTGTTGCCCCAGCCAGCGCGCGAGCTGCTGCGTGCGGACGAAGCGGACACCGTGTACTACCAGGTGATGGGCCCCAAGGGCGAGTTTTTGAGTGGCGAAAAAGCCCTGCCTCTCCCCCCCGACGAGGACCGAGCGCCATTGGGCGAAGTGCGCCTGCGCGACGCCGAGCTGCGCGGCCAAGACCTCAAGGTGGCCTATATGTGGGTCAAGCTGGACCTACCCGACAGCGCCCCGGCGCTGGTGCAGGTGGCCGAGACCATGGACAAGCGCTCGGTGCTGGCCACCGAAATTGTCAAAGGCGTGATGCTGCCGCAGTTCGTCATCCTGCCCTTGGCCGTGCTCCTGGTCTGGCTGGCCTTGGCGCAGGCGATCAAGCCGCTAAACCGGCTCGAAGAACGCATCCGGGCACGCAACCCGGACGACCTGAGCCCGCTGGACGTCGAATCCGTGCCCCTGGAGGTGGTGCCGCTGGTGTCGTCGGTCAACGATTTGCTGCTGCGCTTGACCGACTCCATTTCCACCCAAAAACGGTTTTTGGCGGACGCCGCGCACCAGCTCAAAACCCCGCTGGCGGGTTTGCGCATGCAGGCCGACTTGGCGCAGCGCCAGGGCGCCAGTGCCGAAGAGCTCAAGCAGTCGCTGCGCCACATCGGGCGCTCAAGCATCCGCGCCACGCACACGGTCAACCAGCTGCTGGCGCTGGCACGGGCCGAAAGCAGCGCAGCGGTGTTGGCGCACCAACCCTGCAACCTGGTGCGCCTGACCATGGATGTGGTGCGCGACTGCGTACCGCGCGCCATGGAAAAACGCATCGACATTGGCTATGAAGGCGCCGAGCCCGATACCGACGGCGTGGTGATGCCCGGCAATGCCACGCTGCTCAAAGAAATGGTTCGCAACCTGGTGGACAACGCGATCAACTACACGGTGGAGCGCCCGCAGCAAGCCGCCATGATCACCGTGCGTGTGCTGCTAGACCCCTTTAGCCGCGTGCTAGTGCTGCAGGTGGAAGACACGGGGCCGGGCATCCCGGCGGCCGAGCGCGAACTGGTGTTTCAGCCCTTTTACCGCGCCTTGGGCACCGAGGTGGATGGCTCAGGCCTGGGCCTGCCCATCGTGATGGAAATTGCGCGCCAGCACCAGGCCACGGTCACCGTAGAAGACAGCCATCCCGGGCACTCCCCGCCGGGCAGCTGTTTTACGGTGCGCTTTAGCCACCTGCTGGCCTGATGGGGCCCCTCAGGCACCCGCTGCCAGCGCACGCACGCTGACCTCGGCGCTGCTGACCTTTTTTAATCCGTCGGCCGTGTGCACCAGCAGCGCCCCACTGGCGTCCACGCCACGCGCCTGGCCGACCGTGCCGTCGGTACAAACCACCTCGCGCCCCAGCAGCAGGTCCCGCTCATGAAAGGCGGTGCGTAGCGGGCCAAAACCCTCTTGTTCAAAGCGCAGCACCGTTTGCACCAGTGGCAAAGCGATGCAGCCCAGCGCCTGCGCAGCGTCGGTGGCGGGCAGCACATCGCGCAGCGCCGCCGCTGGCGTGCGCAGGCCTTGGGCAACAGGCAGGTCGATGTTGATGCCAATACCGATGACCGCGTAGCGCAAGGGCCCCACCGCAAGCGTCTCGATCAAGATGCCGCCGAGCTTGCGATCGCCCACCCACAGGTCGTTGGGCCACTTCAAACGCACCGATGGGTGCAAGCTGTGCGCCACCACCAGGCCTACGGCCAGGGACAAGCCCGACCAGTCCTGCGGCGCGAGCGCCAGGCCCAGCGAAAAGGTCAGCGAGGCGCTGGGTTGCGCTGCCTGGCCCGGCGCCTGCACGTCGGCGCCATGGCTGCTCCAGTGGCGCCCCAGGCGGCCGCGACCGGCGGTTTGGCGCTCGGCCACCAGCAGCACGGGATCGGCGTGTCCCAGGCGGGCGCGGCGCATGAGTTCGGTGTTGGTGGACTCCAGCTCTGGCCGTATTTCGACGCTAAAGCCCGACAGTGCGGGCTCCACCGCCTGCCAAATGGCCTCGGCTGGCCACAGCAAGGGCGGGGCAAGCGCAGCGGCGGACATGGGCGCCTGGCCGGGTGGTGCGTGTGGCTAGCGTTTGCGCCACTGCGGCCGCTTGGGGGCCAGCATGGTGCCTTTGCAGCTCTTGGCACCGCACCAGCACGGGTATTCGGCTTTGAGTTTGGCCGTGTAACGCTCGTCGGTCACCAGGCCATAGTCGTAGTGCAGCTCTTCACCAGCTGCAATATTGCGCAAGGCCCGGATGAAGATGCGTCCGCGCACCTCGTCGGCTTCGCAGTTGCCGTCGCAGGAATGGTTGATCCATTTGGCCGAATTGCCATTGCGCAGGCCATCGATCACCCGCGTGTCATCAATATGGAAGTAAAACGTGTGGTTGGGATTGCTCGGGTCGTGCGGGTGGCGGTCCTGGGCTTCTTGCCAGCTAATGATCTCGCCGGTGTACTCCATGATGGTCTCGCCTTCAGCGAAATCGCGCAGCGCAAAAACGCCTTTGCCATGGATGCCCGATGCGCGGACTTGGGTGCGGCGGCTGCCGGGTGCGGGCACGGTTTTTTTGAGCACAAGAAAATTTGGTATGGTGAATCGTATGGGTGCGCGTGGGCGCGCCTGTGTGGGTGCGCGCCTGAGCGTGCGCGAGACAACGGGATTGTAGTCACATGAAAATTGCAGATAGCGCCAAAAAAGAGCTTCTTTTTAAAACCTTGGTCATTGCCGAAAAGCCATCGGTCGCCCAGGACATTGTGCGTGCGCTCACGCCCTTGGCGGGCAAGTTCGACAAGCACGACGAATACTTTGAGAGCGACACGTATGTGGTCTCCAGCGCCGTCGGCCATTTGGTGGAAATCCAGGCGCCTGAAGAATTTGACGTCAAGCGCGGCAAGTGGAGTTTTGCCAACCTGCCGGTGATTCCGCCGCACTTTGACCTCAAACCGGTGGACAAGACCAAGACACGTCTGAACGCGGTGGTGAAACTGGCCAAGCGCAAAGACGTCTCCAACATCGTCAACGCCTGTGACGCCGGGCGTGAGGGCGAGCTTATCTTTCGATTGATTGAGCAGTACGCCGGGGGCGCCAAG
>CAIYQF010000048.1 GCA_903928325.1 uncultured beta proteobacterium
ACTGCGGGTGGAAGCTGGCGATCTGGAACACCCCGTCCAGCCGCATTTTGCGCAACAAGCGATCGGCGCGGTCCAAAAAGTCGTTGAAGTCCAAAAAGTCTGGCAAGGCCAAGGGCGCGATCAACAGCGTGGTGTCGCGCTGGTCCGCCTCGCTGGCTTGCAGTTCCAGCAAGGCCTGCTTCAGGTCGGCCAGCAGCGCCTGCGCATCGTCGGCCTGGCTGACGGCGTAGTGGACTTGCCCCTTGGCTTGCACGCCCTTGGCAAAGGGGCACAGGTTCAGGCCGATGACGGCGCGCTCCACCCAGCGCCGGGTGGCAGCGATCACCGCCTCGGGGGATGCGGATGCGTTCGTCATGCCAACAAGCGCTGGCCGGTCAGGCGTTCGTGCTCGCGCGCGGCAAAGCGGTCGGTCATGCCGGCGATGTAGTCGGCCACGGCGCGCGGCACATCCGGCGCGCCCTCGCCCACCGGGCGCAACGCACTGGCGGTTTGCATGGCTTTCGGGTCATTCAGGTAGGCGGCAAACAAGTCGCGCACCACCTGCTTGGCGCGCTCCATGGTGTCCACCACCTGGGGATGGCGGTACAGGGCGGCCATCAAAAAGGACTTCAATGCTTGGTTGCCCGCGCGCATGCTGGGGCTAAAAACCACCAGGTCGGGACAGTGGCGCACAGCTTTCTCGCTATGCGGCTGGTGCGCCGCTAGGGCCGCTTCGGTGGCGGCAATCAGGTCGTACACCTGGTGGCTGAGCATGAGGCGAATGGTCTCGTACAGCCAGCGCCGCGCCTTGTGCGCCTCGCCCAGCGCCGGGTGCGCGGCCCGCGCCTGGGCAGCAAAGTCGGCAAACAAGGGCACGGATTGCGCTTGCCCAAAGGTGATCAGCCCGGAGCGCACGCCGTCGTCAATGTCGTGCGCGTTGTAGGCGATCTCATCGGCCAGATTGCACAGTTGCGCCTCCAGGCTGGGGCGCAGGCGCTGCAAAAACCGCGCGCCCACACCGCCTCGACCATCGGCATAGGCGGGCTCGCGCTGCTCAATGGCTAGGGCGTTGGTGCGCGAGCAGTGTTTCAAAATGCCCTCGCGGGTCTCGAAACACAGGTTCAGGCCGTCAAAGTCGGGGTAGCGCTCCTCCAATTGATCGACCACGCGCAGGCTTTGCAGGTTGTGCTCGAAACCGCCAAAGTCGGCCATGCAGGCGTTCAGGGCGTCTTGGCCGGCGTGGCCAAAGGGCGTGTGGCCCAGGTCGTGTGCCAGGGCGATGGCCTCGACCAGGTCTTCATTGAGGTGCAGCGAGCGCGCCATAGAGCGCCCAAGCTGCGCCACCTCCAGCGAATGCGTTAACCGGGTGCGGAACAGGTCACCTTCATGGTTCAAAAACACCTGGGTTTTGTAAACCAGGCGCCTGAAGGCGGTGCAGTGCACGATGCGGTCGCGGTCGCGCTGAAATTCGGTGCGCGTGGGCGCGGGGCTTTGCGCAAAGCGCCGCCCACGGGTGCGCGCCGGGTCACTGGCGTAAGAGGCGAGCATCAGGCTCCGGCGCAACAGGCGTCTATCACCTGGCGCACCAGCGCCTCGGGGGCGCCGCGCACACAGGCACGGCCCGGGCCATCAATCAGCACAAAGCGGATGGCGCCGCCCTCGGCCTTTTTGTCCACCTGCATCAGCTCCAGGTAGCGCCCGGCGTTGTCTTGCGCGTCCAGCACCGGCCCCACCGTGGGCAAGCCCGCCGCGTCAATCAGGCGCGTCAGCCGCGCCACAAACGCTGCATCCACCAGCCCCAAACGGTGCGAAAGTTGCGCCGCCATCACCATGCCGCAGCCCACCGCCTCGCCATGCAGCCACTGGCCGTAGCCCAAACCCGCCTCAATGGCGTGGCCGAAAGTGTGGCCAAAATTAAGAATCGCACGCAAACCACCCTCGCGCTCGTCTTGCGACACCACGTGGGCCTTGATCTCGCAACTGCGCCGCACCGCCTGGGCCAGCGCGGTCACATCGCAGGCGCGCAGCGCGCTCAGGTTGGCCTCAATCCAGTCCAAAAACGCCATATCGGCAATCGGCCCGTACTTGATGATCTCGGCCAGCCCGGCGCTCACCTCGCGCGCGGGCAGGGTTTTGAGCGTGGCCAGGTCGCACACCACCAACTGCGGTTGGTAAAAGGCGCCCACCATGTTCTTGCCCAGCGGGTGGTTGATGCCGGTTTTGCCACCCACCGAGGAATCCACCTGCGCCAGCAAGGTGGTGGGCACTTGCACGAATGGCACAC
>CAIYQF010000049.1 GCA_903928325.1 uncultured beta proteobacterium
CCATCGACGAGGCGGCCCTCAACTGGGGCGTGAAGGTGCTGCGCTACGAGATCAAAGACCTGACACCGCCCAAAGAGATTTTGCTGGCCATGCAGTCCCAAATCACCGCCGAGCGCGAAAAGCGCGCCCTGATTGCCGCATCCGAAGGCCGCCGCCAAGAACAAATTAATATCGCCACCGGAGAGCGCGAGGCCTTTATCGCCCGCTCCGAAGGGGAGAAGCAGGCGGTCATCAACAAGGCCGAGGGTGAGGCAGCGTCGATTACCGCCGTGGCTACCGCCACGGCGCAGGCCATTGAGCGCATCGCTGCGGCCATTCGACAACCTGGCGGCGAGCAAGCCGTGCAACTCAAAGTGGCCGAGCGCGCGGTGGACGCCTACAGCCGCGTAGCGGCGGACGCCACCACCACGCTGATCGTTCCCACCCATATGGGCGAGGTCTCGGCCCTGATTGCGTCGGCCATGAAAATGGTGCAAACGGCGAAGTAAGCCCGTCAACGACCCGTAGCTCAGCATGCAGCCGATTCCCATCCTAATTGCGCACTTCCGAGCCGAAGAAAAGCTCATGCAATGCCTGGCGGCCATACACCGCCAAAACTACGCGGCGGTAGAAGTCTTCGTGAGGGACAACAGTGAAGACAACATTTTATTTACGGCCGCAATCAACGAGGGCTTGTACAAGCATGCCTTTCGGCCCGAGGTGGAGTTCGTGCTGATCCTGAACCAGGACGCCTACCTCTTGCCCGACACCTTGGACCACCTGGTGGCCTGTATGCGTGCCAACCCGGCGTGTGGCATTGCCTGCCCCATTCAACTGGCTGAAGACGGCTCCGTGCACTGGGGTGGGGGCCTGCAATTGACGCCTTTGGGTGTACACCGCTGCGATCCGCTGGAGTCGTACACCGCCGATTTCGAAACCTATTGGTCCAATGGAGCGGCCATGCTGGTGCGCACCCAGTTAGTAAAGGACATTGGCGTGCTCGACAGCAATATGCGCTTTATTTGCTCAGACGCCGATTACGCCTTGACCGCCCGCGCCCGTGGCTGGACAGTCATGGTAGCGTCCAGCGCCCGCGTGCACCACGGCAGCGGGCAATCCATGGTGGGAAACAACGCCATTATCCACCGCATCAAGTGCGAAGACTCGGCTTACTTTTATAAGAAATGGCTTTCCACTGAACTGTTCCAAGACATGGCCTATGAAGGCGCCTGCGTCCATCCGGCAGAGATCGAACTTGGTCGCGCGTATTTGACACAGGCGCTCAACGCCCTGGAAGTGCCGCCCGCCACGCCAGCGCTGAATCTGCAAGCCACGGTAAATGCGCGGGTGCAAGCAGGCATCAATTTTGCCAAAAACGGCTTTGCTGACATGGCCGAATTTGCGTTCCAAAGCGCGTTGGCTGCCGATGCGTACTCGGCAAACGCGCTGTTTAACTACGCCGTTTTATTGCTGCGCAGGCACCAGATACAGGGGTCGGTGGATTGCATTTGCCGCGCCATCGAGCTCCAGCCAGGCAACGCAAAGGCGTATGAGGTGTTGGGCCTAGCCATGTGCCAACTCCAGCAATACGCAGAGGGCGCGCAATGCTTCTCCAAAGCCATTGCACTGCAGGCCGATGGGGCCCCAGCCTACGCCCACCTGGGCCATGCGCACATGGCCTTACACCACTACGATGCCGCAGCACAGGCCTATAGCGCGGCGATTAAATTACAAGACGGTTCACACCACAACCACCGCTACCGGGCTGCGGCCTATCAGGCGCTGGGCCAGGATGCACTGGCCGCAGCGGACCAGGTCAAAGCGGCTTTTTCTGGCGAGCCCGTCCTGCCCGATACGGTGCTGGAACAGCGCAAATTTGCAGCGCTAGCCAGCGATTTTCATATGCTGCTTGCGTCGTAGACGCGGGCAAGCCTGGTTAAAGCGTCGGTTGGGAGCAGTTTTTATGGTGATTTCAAATGCAAAACACTGGGGCGTGGCCGCCTTGATTGTTCTCGCCACAGGGGCGCTGGCCTTTGCGCCAGCAGGCCAGTTTAAAACCGAAGAACAGGCCAAAAAGTACTGCCCCAACGACGTGGTCGTGCGCGTTGATCTGGCCACCCGCCGCTTTTACGCCAAAGGCCATTTTTTGTATCCGGCGGTCAGCGGCGCAATCTACGAGTGCCGGCGCGAGGCGCTCCAAGAGGGCAATGTTCCGGGCCCATGAATCGGTGCGGGTTGTGGGACGGGTTGGATAGGGGATGCTTGACCTACGTCATGGCAATGCGGACTGGTCGTCCCACAATCACGGGATGCAAAAAATGGCACCCTCGCAAAAATGACCCAGACCTCCTGGCTTTTGAAGCACAAGCTGCTGGTTACCGCGGGTCTTTTCTCCATCGCTGGCGTGGTCTTCTTTGTTGTGCGGTGGCAAATGGGGCCACAGGTGGATGCGCAGGTGCTGGTACGGCGCGACTTTGTTCAGACGGTGGTGGCCAGCGGACACGTAGAGAGTCCACACCGCGTCGATGTCGGCGCCCAAATTACGTCAACGGTCACCAGCATTCCGGTCAACGAAGGTGACACTGTCAAGGCCCAGGATGTTCTTATCGAGCTTGCGGCGGGCGATCTTCTGGCCACCGAGCGGCAGGCCGACATTGCCGTGACCCAGGCCCAGGCCCGACTGCGGCAAATTCAGGACTTGCAGGCACCGCTGGCCGAGCAGGCTTTGCGCCAAGCCAAAGTGAATTCCCAAAATGCCCAAACGGTGATGCGGAGAAACCAAGACCTTTTTCGCCAAGGATTTATCGGTGAAGCCGCGTTGGACGATGCCCGCAAGGTGCTCGAACTTGCCGATGCACAGGTAATCACTGCGCAAAAACAGCTCGAAACCACCCTCGCGCAGGGAAGCGACTACGCAATCGCCGCCGTAGCCATTCGCCAAGCGCAGGCCGCCGTGGACGGGGCCCATGCCCGGTCCAGGTTCGCGGTGGTTCGCGCGCCTGTGGACGGCGTGCTCATCGGGCGCAGCGTAGAAGTCGGCGATGTGGTGCAACCGGGCAAGTTGCTGATGACCCTGTCCCCAAAAGGCCAGGCCCAGCTGGTACTTGCCATTGATGAAAAGAATTTGCGACTTATCAGACTGGGGCAAAAGGCACTGGTTTCTGCTGACGCCTATCCACAAGAAAAATTTGAAGCCACCGTGGCTTACATCAGCCCTGGCGTTAACGCGCAGACCGGATCGGTTGAAGTCAAACTCACTATTGACCAAGCACCGCTTTTTCTCTTGCAAGACATGACCGTTTCGGTAGACATCGAAGTCGCCCGGCGTCCAGCCACACTGGTGGTGCCTGCGTCCTCGGTGCGTGACGCGGGCAGCCAGTCCCCCTGGGTCGTGCGTATCGACCGTGGGCGCGCCGTGAAGGCAGCGGTACAAACTGGCTTGCGCAGCGACGGCTTTGTCGAAATATTGCAAGGCCTTGAAGCGGGCGACACGGTGCTGCTCGGTGCCCCCCTGGTGGAAATGGGTGCTCCGGTTCGCACCACAATGCCCCCCCATTGAGGGCCCTAGATGTTTGCACCCTGGTTGCCCTTTGAATGGATCGTTGCCATTCGGTTTTTGCGGGAGGGGCGACTACAAACCGTTTTCATCATCGCGGGCGTAGCCATTGGTGTGGGGGTGATCGTCTTTATGTCGTCCCTGCTATCTGGACTACAAAGCAACTTCATACGCCGCGTTTTGTCTACGCAGTCCCACATCCAATTGCTGCAGCCCCAGCAAATCACCCGCCCACTGCGCAATGCAGCGGATGCACCCCGAGGACAAATAGAGGGCGCCATTGTCCAGCCACCGTTGCAGCAGACGAAATCCATCAACCAGTGGCAGGCCGTGGTCAACCAGGTTCGGGCCATGGAGGGGGTCAAAGTGGTGTCGCCTGTGGCCAGCGGCCCCCTGCTGGTGGTGCGGGGAAGCGCCATACGCGCGGTCACCGTGTCCGGAATAGAGCCGCAGACCTACTTTCGCATCGTGGACTTTAGCGACAAGATCGTGCGTGGAACGACGCGCTTAACAGGGTCCGACATTCTGATTGGCGACGAACTGAGCAAGGATTTGGGCGTGAATGTCGGTGACAAGCTCCATGTCACCGCCGCCACAGGGGCAACCAGCGTGCTGACCATCGCCGGTGTTTTTGACCTGGGCAACAAGGGGGCTAACCAGCGAAACACCTTCACAGCGCTGCATACAGCGCAGAGTTTGCTCGACCTTCCGGGAGGCGTTAGCAGTATCGAAGTGACCGTGCAAGACATCTACGCCGCCGAGACCATGGCGCAAAGCATTGCTACAAGCACCGGCGTTGAGGCCGATAGCTGGATCAAAAACAGTGCGCAGTTTTTTGCGGCGGTGAGTGCCCAAACGACTGCAAATACCGCAATTCGTTTCTTTGTTGGCCTGTCGGTCGCGTTTGGCATTGCCAGCGTGCTCGTGGTTTCTGTTGTGCAAAAGTCCCGCGAAATCGGCATCTTGCGCGCCATGGGTATCTCCAGGGGGCAAATCCTGCGCTTGTTTCTGCTCCAAGGCGGGCTGCTCGGTTTTGGCGGTTCGCTTGCCGGGTGCGGCATTGGCGCTTTGTCCCTGGTGCTTTGGCAGCGATTGGCGCGCAATGCCGATGGAACGCCATTGTTTCCGCTGGAATTTGACTCGACCATGTTTGTTATCGCGCTGGCGCTGGCGACCCTTACCGGCTTGCTGGCAGCGTTGGCACCCGCCCTGCGCGCGGCGCGGCTCAATCCGGTGGAGGCGATCCGTGGATAAGCCCGTGGTGATTCAACTGCGTGGGGTGCGCAAGTCGTACAACGTGGGGACGCCGTTTGAAACCGAGATATTGCACGGCATTGACCTCACCTTGCGGCGCGGTGAATTTTGTGCCGTCATGGGGCCCTCGGGTTCTGGCAAGAGCACCTTGCTCAACATCGTGGGCTTGTTAGACCGCCCCACCGCTGGCTCATTGCAAATTGCAATGGAAGAAACAACGGCGCTCAACGACAAAGACCTCACGCGCCTGCGCGGCCACACCATTGGCTTTGTGTTCCAGTACCACCATCTCATTACGGCGTTTACCGCCTTGGAAAATGTGATGATTCCCCTGCTGGGCGCCAATGGCTTTCCCAACGCAGCCATGCGCGAACGTGCAGCCGAGCTGATTGAAAGCGTGGGCCTGAGCCCCTGGAGGGACAACCTAGCGGGCAATATGAGCGGTGGACAACAGCAGCGGGTAGCCATCGCCCGTGCGCTGGCCATGAATCCGGCGGTGCTTTTGGCCGACGAGCCTACGGGCAATCTGGACAGCAAGAGCGCGGACGCCGTATTTGCGCTTTTGCGCAAGTTCAACCAGGAGCAGGGAACGACCTTGCTTTTTGTGACCCACAACCCGGCGCTGGCCGATCGCTGCGACAAGACCATCCAAGTTATTGATGGCATGGTTACCGAGTAAGCGCGCTTCGATTGCTCAACTTTACACACCAAGCCTTCACTTTATCCCCGCAAGTGTCGATTCACACGGCAAGCAGACTCCGTATTGCGTGTCTGCCCTACACGAAGGAATATGTCATGGGAATGCGTATAGGAGGCCCCAGCAACGCCTGGGCCAGCCAGAGCCAGGCTGTTGGCGCCTGGCAAAACAACCAAAAAGGTGTCAAAGACATGCTGTCGGCACTGGCCAGCGGAGACCTTGCATCCGCACAAAAGGCGTTTGCAGGCATAGCAACAGGGTCTTCCGGGAGCGCTGCGAAGAGCCCCTTGGCCCAGATTGGTAAGGCATTACAAAATAATGACCTGGCCAGCGCCCAGAGTCTGGCGCAAAACATGCTCAAGAGTCGCCAGCCTGTCGCTGCTGCAGTCCAAGCCAGCCCCATGGCAGCCACTTCGGCCACTTCAGGTGTGAACGTACTGGCCTGACAGGGCCTCCATGCCGTGGGGGGCGGCAATGGTTTGCCGTCCCCCCCGGCAGGATGTAACCGCATCGACGCAAGGCAGCGGCAAGCCGGTGCCTCAGGTACAGGCGCCTGTGGAGGCTGCGCGCCCATCCGACTGCACGTTTAGAACACATGCCTGTAGCGCTGCTCCCAGCGAAAACACGCCCCACACCGCCGCCTATTCGCCGGTCGCAGTGAACTTTACTCAGTAAACCCTACAAATGGCTTGGGAATTGCGACATCCCAGGCACGGATGCGGGCATGTGCCGCCTCCTTAGAGTGCACGTGTTGACGGGCGAAACCCCGGCACCACCACTTTATTCACCTTTTACCTGCGTACACAAAGGAGAACATCATGGGAATGCGAATCGGTGGTTCAGGCGCTGCCTCGGTCAATCAA
>CAIYQF010000050.1 GCA_903928325.1 uncultured beta proteobacterium
ATCCATTCGCGTCCAAAAACTTGCGCACTTCCATGGACACGCGGTAGCGCAGCATCAGGTTGTTTTGCATGTAGGGACGGCGCAGGTCCAGCACCCGGTGGGTCAGGCGTGTGGTCTCGGACAGGTTGTCGTCGTCGATCTGGAAGGGCGGCGTGACCGACGGGTTGAGCACGATCAACTCGTGGCACAGCACTTCAATCTTGCCGCTCTTGAGGTTGTCGTTGACCGTGCCTTCGGGGCGTGCACG
This sequence comes from uncultured beta proteobacterium, assembly GCA_903928325.1. Lineage (GTDB taxonomy): Bacteria > Pseudomonadota > Gammaproteobacteria > Burkholderiales > Burkholderiaceae_C > Allorhodoferax. The sequence goes on from CAIYQF010000050.1 coordinate 248, forward strand.
CACCAGACCCTTGATCTGCACACAAAACTCGTTGCGCAGGCCTTCAGCCGCCTTGAACATGTCGGCGCGGTCGGGGTCGCAAACCACTTGCACATAGCCTTCGCGGTCGCGCAGGTCCACAAAAATCACCCCGCCGTGGTCGCGGCGGCGGTTCACCCAGCCGCACAAGGCAACGGATTGGCCCAACAGGGCATCGGTCACTAGACCGCAATAATGGGAGCGCATGGCCATGGCGTGCTTTCGGAGCCCCAAGGGGGCAATCAATGAAGAATTAGGGGGTTGGGGTGGTGGCGCTCACGGGTGCGACACGCACCGTGGGCGACACCGAGCCCATGGAAATAACATAGGTCAGCGCCTCGTCGACGCTCATCGCGAGTTCAATTACCTCGGCGCGTGGCAGCAGCAAAAAATAGCCGCCGGTTGGGTTGGGGGTGGTGGGTACATAGACGCTGACAAAGTCTCCTGGCAAGTGCTGCGCTACCTCGCCGTCGGGCACACCCGTCTGAAAGGCAATGGTCCAGCTGCCTTGGCGCGGAAACTGCACCAGCAAGGCTGTACGAAACGCATTGCCGTTGCTCGAGAACAAGGTGTCCGAGACCTTTTTGACGCTGTTGTAAATCGACTTGACGACCGGGATGTGGGTAAACAAGCGGTTCCATTGCTTGAGCCACCAACGTCCGGCCACGTTGGACACCAGTGCGCCGGTTACCAACATAAAGCCCAAGACCAGTATCACGCCCAGGCCCGGAATATGGCGCAAACGCTCCAATGACACGCCCATGGCGTCAGACGACACCGCAGACAGCGCAGACAGGAAGCTGCCAAACAGGCCATCGAGCACGCTGGTCATCCAAAGCAAGACCCAAATGGTGATGGCCAGGGGAAGCCAGACCATCAGGCCCGTGAGCAGGTATTTTTTGAGCGGCACGGTCGATCCAGTCGCAGGGTAAGCCAAATCGCTTAAGTCGGCGTTGCTGCCGAGGGCGATGCGCCCGCTGCCGCAGACGCACCCGTCGCAGGGGCTGCTTCGGGTGCGGCGACCGGCGTGGCAGTCTCGGACGCTGAAGTCCCAGCAGACGCCCCACTGACAGGCGCGGCACCAGGCGTTTCAGGCTTGGCCGCACCGGTGTTTTTGTCGCCACGGAAATCGGTGACATACCAGCCCGACCCTTTGAGTTGAAAGCCCGCCGCAGTCACTTGTTTTTTGAACTCGGGTTTGCCACAGCCAGGGCAATCTGACAGCGGTGCATCGGAAATTTTTTGCAAAACGTCCTTGGCAAATCCACAGGAATCGCACTTGTAGGCGTATATCGGCATAGCGTAGGGCCTCTGACAGTCGGGTGGCAAAGCCTTTGATTATAGGTCGCCAGCTACCAAATATGCAGTCTCCACAGCAGGGGCATGGCAAGCACGCCCAGCACAAAACCAGCACCCGCGTACAAAAGCCGCTTCAACCAGGCTTGGGTGCCTTGCTGCTCGCGCACCAGTTGCTCCAACAGCGCCCGCTCGCGCGCATCGCTGCCACCACGCTGTAAAAAGCTATGCAAGAGCAGCGGCAACTCCGGCAGCAACTTGGCATACTGGGGTGCCTGGGCCTTGAGTTCGGTCCAGAGTCTTTGCGGGCCTACCTGTTTGACCATCCATTGCTCCAAAAACGGTTTGGCAGTGGCCCATAAATCGAGCTCAGGGTCGAGATCGCGCCCCAGGCCTTCCACGTTGAGCAGGGTTTTTTGCAGCAAGACCAACTGGGGCTGGATCTCGACTTGGAAGCGCCGCGAGGTCTGGAACAAGCGCATCAGCACCAGGCCCAGTGAAATTTCTTTAAGTGGCCGGTCAAAGTAGGGCTCGCACACGGCGCGCACGGCGGCCTCAAGTTCATCGACCCGCGTGGCCGCGGGTACCCAGCCTGATTCAATGTGCAACGGCGCCACGCGTTTGTAATCGCGGCGAAAAAATGCCACAAAGTTTTGGGCCAGGTAGTCTTTGTCTACCTCGGTGAGCGTGCCCACAATGCCAAAGTCCAGCGAGATGTAACGGCCAAAGGTGCGCGGATCGACGCTGACTTGGATGTTGCCGGGGTGCATATCGGCATGGAAAAACCCATCGCGAAACACCTGGGTAAAAAACAGGGTGACACCATCGCGCGCCAGTTTGGGGATGTCGACGCCGGCTTGGCGCAACTGGTCTACCTGGTTGATGGGAATGCCGTCCATCCACTCCATAACCAACACACCGGTGGTGCAATAGTCCCACAGCATTTCAGGGATCAGCACCAGGTTCAGGCCCGCCATATTGCGGCGTAACTGCGCAGCACTGGAGGCCTCACGCACCAAGTCAAGCTCGTCATGCAAGTATTTGTCGAACTCGGCCACCACCTCGCGGGGCTTTAGGCGCAGTCCGTCGGCCGAAAGCCGCTCCAGCGTGCTGGCCATCAGGCGCATAAGGGCCAGGTCTTTGTCAATGGCTTGGAGCATGCCGGGGCGCAGCACCTTGACGGCCACAGCGCTCTCCTGGCCATTGGCCTGGCGCACCACCGCGCGGTGCACCTGGGCGATGGAGGCGCTGGCCACCGGAGTGCGGTCAAACGACACGAAAAGCTGATCCAGGGGCTTGCCTAAAGCGCGCTCGACGGCGGCCACCGCCAGATCGGACGCAAAAGGTGCCACCCGGTCCTGTAATTTGGCCAGCTCCAGCGCAATATCAGCGGGCAAGAGGTCACGGCGGGTGGACAAGACCTGGCCGAGCTTGACAAAAATGGGGCCTAAATGCTCCAAAGCCCGCCGCAAGCGCTCGGCGCGTGGCGCCTCCAGATGGCGACCCGTGGCCAACACGCGCGCCAGCAGGTGGGCCCATGGCTTTTGGATACTGCCCAGCAGCAGCACGTCCAAACCATAGCGCAACACCACGAACAGGATGAACGCGCCGCGAAAGAGCCGGGTCATGCGCCGCCTTCGTGCGTCGCGCCAGCTTCTGCGGCGCTGGCGCGTCGGCCTACAAAGCTGCGCAAGGCCTGGGCAAAATTACGGCAGTTTTGCGCCAGCAGGTGCGCCGGCACGTCGCCTACCAGGCGCGCTACATCGGCCTCCAGGTCCCATCGCAGATGGTCGATCAACCAATTGACATCGCCCGCGAGTTGCACATCGCCTTCTACACGGACTGCGGGTTTGTCCCCTTGTAACAGCGTCCGGGCCAGAGGCCAAGGTGAGGTTTCAGTGAGCGTTAGCGTCAGGTCTGCATCGGCCTGGTCGGGTGTAAGGTCCAGCAAGCCCGCGGGAGTGATAGTGACGGGAAAAACCAAACCACCCCACTGCACCCGCACGCGGCGCCCGTCCTGGCGCGCCAAGCGGCTAACGGCCTGGGGCTCCTGGAGCAGCACATGGTTGACCAGCAACACGATGCGGCGTTGGGACTCTTCAATGGCCCAGGCAGGCGGGGTAAATGGGAGCTTGAAATCTTGCAGGAAAGTCTCAAGCGAAGAAAAAGGGGACTGTGTTGCCATAGTCCCCGATTATTCCCGATGTACACGCCCGCGCGCGCCCTCGGATTGCGGTGTGTACGCTTATTGCAGCGCCTGCACCCCTGCGACCAGCCAGCCGCCACCGCTCTTGGGCTTGGTCATGTTCCATACCTCGCGAAACGGACTGGCGCTGGCCGACGGGTCTTCACGGATCATGCCGGTGAACTCGACGCTGGCCATGTACTCCTGCGGCAGGTCTTCTATACCCAAGAGGCGCGCATCCAGCGCCAGCACGTCGGTGTGGTTGGGAACGGTGCCTGTGTGGGTTTCGCGCTCTGCGAGCTGGGTCTTGATTTCGAGCAACATGCCATCGGTCATCATGGAGCGCAAGCTGCTGATGTCCGACTTATCCCATGCTGCTTGCAAGGTAATGAAGTTAGCCTTGGCCGCCTGAACAAAACCTTCCGTATCAAAACCCGCAGGCACGCCCCAGCTCTGAGACCCCAGCAAGGCCGACCCGATCATCGATCCTGCCGGTGCACCCGAAAAGCCCGTGGCAGCTTGCTCCCAGGGCCGGGCTGACGAATCGTTGCCCACATTTTCTGGGCGGTAGGGCTGCGACGTGGGCGTCGCCATGTTTCCAGCCTCCTGGAATGCGTATGGGTTGGCGCCACCGCCGCGGTTGCGCATGAAGTAGCGAAAGACCATGAAAACGCCCATCGCCAACAGGGCGTACATCAACACCTGGCCCAAGCCCTCACCCATGCCCATGGAGTGCGCCAGCCAGGCAAGCCCCAGGCCCGCAGCCAAACCACCGAACATGGCGCCCCAGGGACGGCGCGGGGCAACAGGCGCGGCGGCCGGTGGTACCGCCGGACGGGGCGCTACGTTAGCGGCGTTTTGTGCAGGGGCAATGGGCGCCGCCTCGCGCTGCGTCACGTTGCCCGATTGCTTGCCAATGGATCTGCCGCCACCCAGACGCGCAGCCTCAGCGTTCAAGCCTGCCAACAGCAGCGCAGCTGCCAAAAATAAACCTGCCAATTTCATGCCCGTTCCCCAGATTGGTTGTCCTGCACCGTCGCATCACCCTGCCTATGTACGGGCGAAACCCCGCGCTGCAAGGCCCACAGTACCGATCAGCATTTGATTCCAACATGCAAAGCAGCAATGCCACCGGTGAGGTTGTGGAAGTCCACATGGCCAAAACCGCATTTGTGCATCATGGCTTTGAGCTCTTTTTGGCCCGGGTGCATGCGAATCGACTCGGCCAGATAGCGGTAGCTAGCGTCGTCGCCGGCCACCCACTTGCCCAAAGTGGGCAAAACTTTGAAAGAATACCAGTCGTAGAGCTTCTCCAGGGGCGGCGCCACTTTGGAAAATTCGAGCACCAGCAATTTGCCGCCGGGCTTGAGGACGCGGCACATCTCTGTCAGCGCCACGTCCTTGTGCGTCATGTTGCGCAGGCCAAATGCCACGCTGACCAGGTCGAAATAGGCATCTGGGAACGGCAGCTTTTCGGCGTCGCACACCACAGTGGGCAGCAGAACGCCCAGGTCAATGAGCCGGCTGCGACCGGTGCTGAGCATGGCCTCGTTGATATCGGTGTGCACCACCTGGCCACTTTTGCCGACTTTTTTGGAAAAGACCAGCGCCAGGTCGCCAGTGCCGCCGGCAATGTCCAGGGCTTTTTGGCCCTCTTGTAGGTTGGCCACCATCAGGGTGTATGCCTTCCAGGCGCGGTGCAGGCCGCCGGACATCAGGTCGTTCATCAGGTCGTACTTGGGAGCGACCGAATCGAACACGCCGCGCACATGGCGCGCCTTTTCTACCTCTTCGACCGACTGGAAACCAAAGTGGGTTTGTGTCATGGCTATTGGTCTAAAAATTGGGGGGCGCCATCAGTGGCTGGCGCAGCCCTGGGCCGGCGGCGCGGGCATGGGCGCGTCGCGCTCGCGCCCAGCGTCCCGCAGTTTTTGCTCGTATTCTTTCCATAAATTGTCCTGCTGGGAACCCAAAAAATACAAGTAATCCCAGGAAAAAATACCGGTGTCATGCCCATCAGAAAAGGCCGGTTGCACCGCATAGTTGCCTACCGGCTCCAGTCCGGCGAGTTCGACCAAGCGCTTGCCAGTTTGCAACACCTCTTGACCAGGCCCGTGCCCCTGCACCTCGGCCGAAGGCGAATACACGCGCATTAGCTCAAAGGGAATGCGAAAACTTGCGCCGTCCGAAAAGCTGATTTCCAGCACACGTGACTGGCTGTGCACGGTGATCTCTTGGGGGGTGGGTGAATTTTTTTTCAGTCCGGCCATGGTGATTTATGGTTTGCTTGACGGGCGAGCCTACACCAGCACGCGCTCAATGCCCCCCGCATTGGCAATTTGCACGTACTCTGGCAGCCAATCCTTGCCCAAAATCTGCTTGGCCATTTCGACCACGATGTAGTCAGCCTCCAGCAAACCATTGTTCAGGTCGTTGCCATAGCGGCTCAGGCCTTGCAGGCAGCTCGGGCAGCTGGTCAGGATTTTGGTCACCTTGGGCGCGGTGCCGGTCAGCACCGCCAGGTCGGCCTCGCCCTGGCGCAGTTCCTCTTCCTTGCGAAAGCGGATTTGCGTGGAAATATCGGGCCGGGTCACGCCCAGGGTGCCGGATTCGCCGCAGCAGCGCTCGTTCTTGAGCACCGCGTCGCCCACCAGGGCCTTGATGGTTTTCATCGGGTCTTGCAGCTTCATGGGGCTGTGGCAGGGGTCGTGGTACAGGTAACCGGCGCCAGCGCCACCCTGGGGCACGAGCGTGATGCCCTTTTCCAACAAATATTCGTGGATGTCGATGATGCGGCAGCCGGGGAATATCTTGTCGAACTCGTAGCCCTGCAACTGATCGTAGCAGGTGCCGCAGCTCACCACCACGGTTTTGATGTCCAGGTAATTGAGCGTATTGGCCACGCGGTGGAACAGCACCCGGTTATCGGTGATGATTTTTTCCGCCTTGTCCGCCTGGCCGCTGCCGCGTTGCGGGTAGCCGCAGCACAAATAGCCCGGCGGCAACACGGTTTGCACCCCGGCATGCCACAGCATGGCCTGGGTTGCCAGACCCACTTGGCTAAACAAGCGTTCGGAGCCGCAGCCGGGAAAGTAAAACACCGCCTCGGTCTCGGAAGTGGTGGTTTGCGGGTTGCGGATGATGGGCACGTAGTCCGCGTCCTCAATGTCCAAGAGCGCGCGGGCGGTCTTTTTAGGCAGGCCGCCGGGCATCTTCTTGTTGATGAAGTGGATGATTTGCTCTTTGATGGGCGGCGCGCCCACCGAGGCCGGGGGTTTGGCGGTCTGCGCCTTGGCAAACACGCGCAGTACGTCGTTGGCCAGGCGCTGCGCCTTGAAGCCCACGCCCACCATGGTTGCGCGGGCAATTTTGATGGTCTCGGGGTTGGTGGCGTTCAAAAAGAACATAGCCGCCGCGTTACCGGGGCGAAAGCTCTTTTGGCCCATTTTGCGCAGCAGGTTGCGCATGTTCATAGTGACGTCGCCAAAATCGATCTTCACCGGGCAGGGGCTTTCGCATTTGTGGCACACAGTGCAGTGGTCGGCCACGTCCTCAAACTCCTGCCAGTGCTTGATGGACACGCCCCGGCGGGTTTGCTCTTCGTACAAAAAAGCCTCCACCAAGAGCGATGTGGCCAAAATCTTGTTGCGCGGGCTGTACAACAGATTGGCGCGCGGCACGTGGGTGGCGCACACCGGCTTGCACTTGCCGCAGCGCAGGCAGTCTTTGATCGAGTCAGCAATGGCGCCAATATCGCTCTGCTG
>CAIYQF010000051.1 GCA_903928325.1 uncultured beta proteobacterium
CGGCCTCATAGAGTCGGGCCCGAAGCATCTTCCAGGCCTCTTCCCGGTTCTGATGCTGCGAGCGCCCAGCCTGGCAGGCCACCGCAATGCCGGTGGGAATGTGCGTCAGGCGCACCGCCGAGTCGGTCTTGTTGATGTGTTGGCCACCCGCACCACTGGCGCGAAAGGTGTCTACGCGCACGTCGGAGGGGTTGATGTCTATCTCGATTGAGTCGTCAATCTCGGGGTAGACGAACACGCTGGCAAAACTGGTGTGGCGTCCGCCCGAGGAATCGAACGGCGATTTGCGCACCAAACGGTGCACGCCGGTCTCGGTGCGCAGCAGGCCAAAAGCGTATTCGCCCTCAATCTTTATGGTGGCCCCCTTGATGCCCGCAATATCACCCGCCGTTTCGTCTTCCACCGTGGTGGCAAAGCCCTTGCGCTCTGCGTAGCGCAGGTATTGGCGCAGCAGCATGCTGGCCCAGTCGCAGGCCTCGGTGCCGCCAGCGCCAGACTGGATGTCCAAAAAGCAGTTCAGCGGGTCGGCCGGGTTGTTGAACATGCGCCTAAATTCCAGCCCTTCGATGGTGGTGGCCAGTGTGGCGGCTTCGGACTCAATGGTCAGCAAGCCGGCTTCGTCGCCGTCTTCTTTGGACATCTCGAACAGTTCGGTGTTGTCGGCCAGTTCACGGTCCAGGTCGTCCAGGGTCACGACCACGCCTTCGAGTGCTTTTTTCTCTTTGCCCAGCTCTTGGGCGCGTTTGGGGTCGTTCCAGACGGTGGGGTCTTCTAGCGAGGCGTTGACGGTGCGCAGGCGCTCAGACTTGGCAGCGTAGTCAAAGATACCCCCGAAGCTCGGCGGTGCGCGCGCTCAGGTCGGTGAGTTGGGTGCCAATGAGGTTGCTGCGTTCTGCGTCCATGGGGTGTTCCTGCGGTATTTAGATGGTTAGGCCGCATTTTCTCACGTGCGTTAGCTATGGGGCTCTCCTGGGGTTGGCGCGCTGCGGCTCAGCAGCTGACTGGCCAGTTCAACCACCGCCATGCCCGCCAGCATGGCCAGCACAAATACCGCCGCCTTGGGCTGGCCCGCCGCCATGGACACCACGGCCGGACCGGGGCAAAACCCTGCCAATCCCCAACCCGCACCAAACACCAAGGAACCGATCACCAGGCGCTTGTCAATGGCGTTGGACTCGGGCCATTGCATTGCGCCACCCAGAAATGCAGTGGTGCGCCGTTTTGCCAGGGCAAAGGCTCCGACACCCACCGCGATGGCGCCACCCATAACCAGTGCCAGCGACGGGTCCCACGCGCCCGCCAGGTCCAAAAAGCCCAACACCTTGCCCGGATCGGTCATGCCTGACACGATCAAACCCAAGCCAAACAGCAAGCCGATCGCAAATTCACTGATACGGTTCATGCGGATCCTCCTAGCAGCACATGGCGCAGCACAAAAACCACCAAAAATCCGGCCGCCATAAAGCTCGCCGTGGCCACCAGGGAGCGCGGTGACAAGCGCGACAAGCCGCACACGCCGTGCCCGCTGGTGCAGCCCGAGGCGCAGCTGGTGCCCACGCCGACCGCTAAACCGGCAAGGACCAAGCCCCAGTGGCCGGTGTCAATGCGCGGCGCCACGACAGCTTCTGCGGGAAAAATCCAGGTGAAAACCGTGGGCGCGCAGGCCATGCCCAGCAAGAAGGCGATGCGCCAGCCTCTATCCCCCTTCAAGGGCGTGAGCAGTCCACCCAGAATGCCGCTGATGCCCAAGATGCGGCCGTTGAGCAACATGAAGGCGGCGGACGCCACGCCCAGCACTACGCCGCCTGCAAGTGCTGCCCAGGGGGTGAAATGCGTCCAGTCGATGTTCATATTCAGGCAATAAACCGCTCAATCAGCGCGGCCAGCACTTCGGGCTGGTCGTGGTGCATCATGTGGCCAGCGTCTTCAATCCGGGCGATTTCCAGGTGCGGCACGGCCTGGAGCCGCTCGTGGTACTGGGCCAAGGTGAACTTGCCTTTCCACCAGAAGTCCAGGCTGTTGTCTGACGCCTCCACCGCCAGCACCGGCATGCTCAGGCGCTGGTACAGGGCGCGCACTTCTTCCACCCGGTACAGGTTGGCGTTGCTCAGTTTGTGGCCGGGCTCGCCCAGGATGTTCCATTCGCCTTGCACGTTTTCCTGCGCCCAGTGGCGCGCCAGCCATTCGGCCTTGTCGGCGCCTAGGCGGGGGTTGGTTTTCATCAGCCGCCGGGCCACGCCGGCCGGGGCGCTGTAGGGGTGCAGGTTCATTTCGCCCTTGTGCAGCTTTTTCAGCTCGTCCATCCACTTGGCATAACGCACCGGCGCCTGGTCGGGCGTGGTGGCGGGCATGCCAAAGCCCTCCAGATTGACCAGGCGGCGAATGCGCTCGGGCCGGATACCGGCGTAGTGCATCACCACGTTGCCGCCCATGCTGTGTCCCACCAAATTGACGGTTTGGTCGGGGGCGTAGTGGTCGAGCAAAAAGTCCAGGTCTGCCAGGTAGTCGGGAAACCAGAAGTTGTCCGCCCCGCCCGACGATGTTTTGCCGTAGCCGCGCCAGTCGGGCGCGATCACATAGTGGTCGTGGCTCAGGGCGTCCACCACAAATTGGTAAGACGCAGCCACGTCCATCCAGCCATGCACCATTACCAGCGGCGTTTTGCCGGGAGCGGGCGCGCCCCAGATTTGCACGTGGTAACTCAGGTTGCGGATGGGGACGAATTCGCTGCGGGGAGGTCTTTGAACTTGGTACATTGCGCCAATGATAAAGAGCCGTACCCCATCCGTCCGTCCAAACCCCAAGCACGCCAGTCCGAACCGGGACACGCGCGCCGCCCCCAAGGCCCCCGCTGCGCCCCAATTTCCGCCGGGCTACACCGCCTTGCACCAGCCGTTTGGCTGGGTGGTGCCCCGTTATTTCAATATGGTGCACTGGTGCTGCGCACGTTGGGCGGCGGCTCCTGACGCGGCGCAGCGCGTGGCGGTTCGCGTCTACGCGGCGGGCGATGGTGGCGCCAAGGGCAGCGAACTGCGCTACAGCTACGCCGAACTCCAGGCCCAGGCCAACCGCCTCTCGCAGGTGCTCAAGGGGCAGGGCGTGCGCCGGGGCGACCGGGTTGCGATTGCCATGCCGCAGTGTTTTGAGACGGCGGTGGCCTATATCGCGGTGCTGCAAATGGGAGCGGTGGCCGTGCCCTTGTCCATGTTGTTTGGGCCGGAAGCCTTGGCGTTTCGCCTGCAAGACAGCGACGCAGCGGTAGCGATCTGCCACGCCAGCGCCATCGACGGGCTGAATGACAGCGCGGCGCAATGTCCTTTGCTGCGCAGCGTGCTCGTGGTCGGCGGCACGGGCGCTGGTGCAGGCCACGCCGCAAGCGGCTTTGTGCAACTGGACTTTGCCAAAGCGCTGGCGCACGCGCCGCAGCGCTTCAAACCTGTCAACACACTGGCTGCCGACCCGGCGGTGCTGATTTACACCAGCGGCACCACCGGCAACCCCAAGGGCGCGCTGATTCCCCACCGCGCGCTCATCGGCAACCTGACTGGCTTTGTGTGTAGCCAAAACTGGTTTGGCTTTGACCCGGCAGGCGCCGGCCTGGGTTTGAGCGATTTGCCCACGGGCTCTGGTGCGGTGTTTTGGAGCCCGGCAGACTGGGCCTGGACCGGCGGGTTGATGGACGCGCTATTGCCTACGCTGTATTTTGGTCGCGAGATCGTCGCTTTTGGTGGGCGGTTCAGCCCCGAGACGGCGTTTTCGCTGATGCGCGACTGCGGCGTCACCCACACGTTTTTGTTCCCTACGGCGCTCAAGGCGATGATGAAGGCGTTTTCCGGCCAGGCCAAGCGCACGGTGCGCCAGCAGTTCGGCCTGCGCCTGCAAGCCATCATGAGCGCGGGCGAGGCGGTGGGCGACGCGGTGTTTGCCTACTGCCAGCAGCAGCTCGGGGTGACGGTGAACGAGATGTTCGGGCAAACCGAGATCA
>CAIYQF010000052.1 GCA_903928325.1 uncultured beta proteobacterium
CCCGCCGGGTCCGGCCTTGCGCCGCCCCCGGTGTCAAAGAGCTTTTTGCTGCAAACCCCATGGACGTGACGACTTTTTTGATTCAGTGCCTGAACTCGCTGCAGTACGGGTTGTTGCTGTTTTTGGTCGCCTCGGGCCTGACGCTGATTTTCGGCATCATGGGTGTTATCAACCTGGCGCACGGCAGCTTTTATATGGTGGGCGCCTACCTCGCGTTCAGCCTCGCGCCAGTGGTGGGTGCGACCATCGGCGGGGGCTTTTTTGCGACGCTGCTGGTGGGCGTGGTGCTGGCGGTGCTGTTTGGTTACTTTTTGGAGTGGGCATTTTTCAGCTTTTTGTACGAGCGCGAACACCTGCAACAAGTGCTGATGACCTACGGCCTGATTTTGGTGTTTGAAGAATTGCGCAGCCTGCTGGTGGGCGACGACGTGCACGGCGTGGCGCCGCCCGACCTCTTGAACGGCAGTATTGCCCTGGGTGACGTAATGACCTACCCGGTGTACCGCCTGTTTATCTCGGGCGTGTGCCTGGCGCTGGCGCTGGGCATGTACTTTGTGTTCACCCGCACCCGCCTTGGCATGATGATCCGCGCGGGCAGCACCAACCGCGAGATGGTGCAGTCGCTGGGCATTGACATCAAGTTTCTGTACCGCGTGGTGTTTGCTGCCGGGGTGGCGATTGCGGTGCTGGCGGGCATGGTGGCCGCACCCGTGTCCTCGGTCTACCCGGGCATGGGCAGCACGGTGCTGATTATTTGCTTTGTGGTGGTGGTGATTGGCGGCATTGGCTCCATACGGGGGGCGCTGTTTGCCTCGCTGCTGATTGGCTTTGTCGACACTTTTGGCAAGGTCATGCTGCCGCAGGCGGCTGGCGTGCTGGTGTATGTGTTGATGGCGCTCATCCTGCTGTGGAAGCCCGACGGACTGTTCAAGGCGGGCTGATTGATGAATGATTCCAAAGTGTCCAAAGCGATTTTTGTAGCCCTGGTGTTTCTGGCGCTGGCGGCGTTTCCGGCGGTCTCAGGCCAGTACGGGCTGGACCTGGCGACCAAGATCATGGTGTTTGCCATATTTGCCCTCAGCCTGGAGCTGCTGGTGGGCGCCACCGGCCTGGTGTGTTTCGGCCAGGCGGCGTTTTTGGGCATAGGGGCCTATTCCACCGTCCTGCTGTCGCCGCCCGACCAGGCGGGCAATGTGCTGTGGCTCTTGCCGCTGGCCATGTTGCTGGCCGGGGGCTACGCGCTGGCGGTGGGTGCGCTCTCGCTGCGCACCAAAGGCGTCTACTTCATCATGGTCACGCTGGCGTTTGCGCAAATGGCCTATTACGTGGCGCACGACACGCCGCTGGGCGGCGGCACCGACGGCATTTACTTGCTACTCAAACCCGGCGTAGGCGCCTGGCTGGACTTGGACAAGCCGCTGGTGTTGTACCAGTTCACCCTGGGCTGCCTGTTGGCCACCTTTGCGTTTTTGGCACTGCTGGGGCGCTCGCGTTTTGGCCGGGCGCTGGCGGGTATTCGCGTCAACGAGCAGCGCATGCGTGCCACCGGTTTTTCGACCTACCCCTACAAGCTGGCGGCCTTTGTGGTCTCGGGCGCGCTGGCCGGACTGGCTGGTTTTCTGTTTGCCGTCAAAGACGGCTACGTCAACCCCGAGCTGATGGGCTGGCATGTGTCGGGCGAGGTGCTGATCATCGTGATTTTGGGTGGGCTGGGGCATTTGCGCGGCGCGCTGATCGGCGCTTTTGCGTTTGCGCTCTTACAGGAGTTTTTCAAGTCCGAGGCGGTGTTTGGCGAATTTGCCAAGCACTGGCATTTGGGTCTGGGCCTGACCATCATTGCCAGTGTGGCGCTGCTGCCGCGCGGCCTGGTGGGCGTGCCGGGGCAGCTTGCGGCACGGCTGCGCGGCGCAGCGCTGGGCGAACAAGCGGATGCCGCAAATGCAGGAGGCAACCATGGCGGACACTGATATCTTGCTGCGCGGCAAACACATCAGCCGCCGCTGGGGTGGGCTGCTGGCGCTGAACGACGTGTCCATCGACGTGGCACGTGGCACGGTGCACGCCGTCATTGGCACCAACGGAGCGGGCAAGTCGACCCTGGTGAATATTTTGTCGGGCGAAATCCCGCCGTCGGGCGGCAGCGTAGAACTGCTGGGCCAAGACGTGACGCATTGGTCGCAACCCCGGCGCGCCCGTGCGGGCCTGGGGCGCAGCTACCAGCGCAACACCATTTACCCCACGTTCACCGTGCTGGAAAACTGCCGCCTGGCCGCCCAGGCCACGGTGCAAAAGCCGTGGACTTTTTGGCAAGCCGCAAGCCGCTGCCCGGTCAGCCTGGCGGCTGCGCACCAAGCCCTGGAGCGCGCCGGTCTGGCGCAGGTGCAGGAGCGTGAGGCCGGTTTGCTGTCGCACGGCCAAAAGCGGCAGTTGGAAATCGCCATGTGCCTAGCCACCGCGCCCCAGGTGCTGCTGCTCGACGAGCCGCTGGCCGGCATGGGCGCCGAAGAAACCGAGCGCATGCTGGCGCTGCTGGAGTCGCTCAAGGCCACGCACGCGATTCTGCTCATTGAGCACGACATGGACGCCGTGTTTAGGGTGGCGGACTGCATTACCGTGATGGTTAACGGCGGCGTGATCGCCTCGGGCAGCCCGGACTTGGTGCGCAACAGTGCCGAAGTGCGGGTGGCCTATCTGGGGGAGCACTGAGATGCGCGAAGAACTGATTCTGGACGCCAAGGGCGTGCACGCCTGGTACGGCTCCAGCCACATCCTGCATGGCATTGATCTGCACATTGCGCGCGGCCAGACCGTGGGCTTGCTCGGGCGCAACGGCATGGGCAAGTCCACGCTGATTCGCGCGCTGTTGGGCCATGTGGCGCAGCGCAGCGGAGAAATCCACTTTTTTGGCGTGGACGCGTCGCGTAGCAAGCCGCACGAAGTGGCGCGCCTGGGCGTGGCCTATGTGCCCGAAGGGCGGGGCGTGTTTCCCAATCTGTCGGTGCTGGAAAACCTGCAAATGGCCGCCCG
>CAIYQF010000053.1 GCA_903928325.1 uncultured beta proteobacterium
CCAAGGTGTACGAGGCGAACTCGATTCCACTGGCCCAGAAGCCTGGCAGCGTCTGCCTTATGCACACCAAATTAATGCATGGTTCAGACCCCAATCGATCCAAGGCACCGCGCGGCCTTTATATCTGTGTCTATGCAGCGGCGGATGCCTTCGCCCTGTCACCATCGCCCTTGCCCAACCGCTTTGACGGTCAAATTGTTCGGGGAAATGCCAGCCGCCAAGCGCGCTTGACAGAAGGCCGTGTTGAGTTGCCCGCAGCATGGAAAGAAGCTGCGTTCTTTGCAGTGCAGGGGCAGCGTCCAGCGGTGCCGCTGGACGGATAAGCTTTGCGCTTAGCTTTCCAGCGCCGCAAACACGCGGGCCGTAATGGCGTCCACGTCGCCCAAACCACTGACAGCGCGGTATTTTGGCGCCTTGGAGGGCTCGTTTTGGGCCCAGTCCGAGTAGTACTTCACTAAGGGGCGGGTTTGTGCGCTGTACACGGCCAGGCGGTTTTTGACGGTGGCTTCCTTGTCGTCTTCACGCTGGATCAGCGGCTCGCCGGTGATGTCGTCCACGCCTTCGACCTTGGGCGGATTGAACTTGACGTGGTAGGTGCGGCCCGAAGCCGGGTGCGAGCGCCGTCCGCTCATGCGCTCGATGATGCTGTCAAACGGCACGTCGATTTCAATCACATAATCCAGCGCTACGCCAGCGGCCTTCATGGCGTCGGCTTGGGGAATGGTGCGCGGGAATCCATCGAACAAAAAGCCCTTAGTGCAGTCGGGTTGCGTCAGGCGCTCTTTGACCAGGTTGATGATCAGCGCATCGCTGACTAAGCCGCCCGAGTCCATGATGGACTTGGCCTCCAAGCCCAAGGGCGTGCCCGCTTTGACGGCGGCGCGCAGCATGTCACCGGTAGAAATTTGCGGGATGCCGTACTTGCCGCAAATGAAGGTGGCTTGCGTACCTTTACCAGCACCGGGGGCACCTAGAAGAACTAATTTCATTGCAAACCTCGAAAAGAATGGAAATCTCGTTGGCGTTTACGCACCGTGGGGATGCTGTCTCAAGTAAATCACCATGTAATCGTTAGAGAATAGCATGCAAAAACCTGTAGCTGGCTTACACGACCGGCACGCGCCGCAGCCTCAAGCAGCGCCGTTTTGCACGAAATGTTGACGTACGCGTTCTAGATCTTGCGGCGTATCGACCCCCACGGCGGGCGCACGTTCGCTCAGGTGCACGGCGATCTTGTGGCCATGCCATAGGGCGCGCAGTTGTTCCAGGGCTTCGGTGATTTCCAGGGGTGCCTGTGGCAGGCGGGGAAACTGCCGCAAAAACCTCACCCGGTAGGCGTAAACGCCAATGTGGCGCAAGGGCGTGGGTTGGGGCAGGGTATGCGTGCCGTCCAGAGGTGCGTCGCGCCAATACGGAATGGGCGCTCGACTGAAGTACAGCGCGTGCCCTGACGCATCCAGAACCACTTTGACGACATGGGGACTGAAAAAATCTTCAACGCTGGTAATGGCGCAAGCCACGGTGCCCATGCTGGCTTGTGGACTGTTGTGCAAAACCGTGGCTACGGCCTGTACCAGGTCCGGGTCAATCAGTGGTTCGTCGCCCTGCACGTTGACGACGGTTGCACCGTCATCCAGGCCCAAAACGTCGCACGCCTGGGCAAGTCGGTCACTGCCGGAGGGGTGGTTTTGGTCGGTGAGCACGGCGGATACACCAAAACCCGAACATGCAGCGACGATCTCCATGCTGTCGGCTGCCACCACAACGCGTGTTCCTGTCGGCACGCCTTGAGTGACCCGCTGCGCCACCCGCACTACCATCGGAACCCCGGCGATGTCGGCCAGCGGCTTGTTGGGCAGGCGGCTCGAAGCTAACCGGGCCGGGATCAGTACCGTGTAGCGCATGCCCAGGGGCTCACAGGCCCAACTCGTCGTCGGTCAGTGGCCGTGCTTCGTTTTCTAGCAAAACCGGAATGCCATCGCGTACCGGGTAGGCCAGTCGGGCGCTGCGCGATCGCAATTCTTGTTGATCTGGGTGCCACTCCAGTGGGCCCTTGGTAACCGGGCAAACCAGCAGTGCGAGTAATTTAGTGTCCATGCTGCGATGATAAACGCGAGCCAAAGCGATTTTTGATCTGCCGCTCGATGGCGTCCAAGCACGCCCGGTCCATGGTTTGCACCAAGGCAACGGACCAGGCGTGGGGTGCGATCGGCCACAGCTTGGGTGCGTCTTTCTCGGTGCAAATGAGCTCAAAGTTTCCAAAGCTGCGCGCCGTTTGCTGGCTGTAGCTGTCATGGTCTGCGAG
Source organism: uncultured beta proteobacterium (assembly GCA_903928325.1). GTDB lineage: Bacteria > Pseudomonadota > Gammaproteobacteria > Burkholderiales > Burkholderiaceae_C > Allorhodoferax. The sequence goes on from CAIYQF010000053.1 coordinate 2,306, forward strand.
GGCCAGCGTGGCGCTGAGCTGCAGGCCCGTTTGCCGAAGCATGTCAAAAAACAGCTCGGGTCGGGCAATGCCAGCCACCGCTTTCAGGGGTGAACGTCCAGGCTCTTGCAGTTGCGCCAAGGCAATGGACTGGCCTTGCTGGTTGCGTGCATGGCTTGCCAGTGCGCGCCGAGCACCAAATTGGCCGGGCTGGGGCGTTCCACTGGTGCTGACCACCAGCAGAGTTCGGTCGGACTGGCCGGCGCATGCCACGGGCTGGCGCGGCCAGGGTTCACGCAAGGGACCCGCCGGAAGCAGCCAGCCGTTACCGCAATCACGGTCGTCAAAGACGCAAATCTCCAGGTCTCGCCACAGGCTGTAGTCTTGCAGTCCGTCATCGCAAACCAGCACCGTGGTGTCGGGATACTGCGCCAGCAGCGCTTGGGCTGTGCGATGGCGGTTGGGGCCCACAAACACCGGCGCTTGGGTTGCGTGCTGCAGCACAAGGGGCTCGTCGCCCACGTCCTGGGGGTTTGCTGCGGGGCGTACCTCGCGGCAGTCGGTAGCCCGGCGACCATAGCCCTTGGACACGACGCCCACTCGGTAACCCTGGGAGCGCAGGTGTTGCACCACGGCGATGACGGTTGGGGTTTTGCCAGCACCCCCGGCCACCACATTCCCCACCACGATCACAAAAGCGTTCGCACGTCGGCTGCGCAAAAGACCCCAGCGAAACAGATGGCCCCGCAGCCAGACCGAAGCACCATAAATCCGCGATATTGGCCACAAAATTCGGGCCAGTGGCCCCTTGCCGGTCCAGG
>CAIYQF010000054.1 GCA_903928325.1 uncultured beta proteobacterium
ATCGACAAGCACCCCCAGTTGTTGCCGGTGTACTTCGGCAACTACAAAAAGCTGGTCTATCTGGCGCAGGTGGTGTCTGACGAGCGCATCGCCGCCGGCCGCGCCGCAGCCGAAAGATTGGGGCTGCAATTTGAAACCCACCTGACCGGCTATGGCGACCTTGCCACCAGCCTCAAGCAGGTGGCCTCCCGCACCACAACGAGCACCATTGCATGGCAAAACTGATTGTGATTTCGTGGCGCGACATCCCTGCGCAAGTGGTCGTCAAGCGCGGACGCGAGACCGGCAAGGTGCAGCTTTCGCACCGATTTCAAGAGGCGGTGGACCGCGCCGCCATGCGCGCAGGCAAGGCCAGTTCGGGCGACTACCTGGCCGACTGGAAGCGCAGCGACCCGATTGAATGCGGTGACGACATCCAGGCTGAGGCCAATGCCTGCGCCCAGCGGTTGGAGGCGCAGTACTCGGATGACGATTTGCTGCGCATCATCCGCGCCCATGGTGTGGACGCCACTTTGGCTGCGCCCACCGCCATTTCCCCCGAAGAAGCCAACGTGCCGTTGCCCGAGGGGGAAGTCTGATGTACGCAGTTCGCCGTTGGTCGGTGCGCCACGCACGTGGCCTGGAAGTGTTTTACCAAGGTTTTGAGCGCGTCTTCTTCGCCCTGCACCCACTGTGGAAGGCAATTGGCTACGAGCGCCTGGAAAAACCGGTGGCCGTGGTGGAAAAAGCCGTCAAAGGCCTGTTGTTTGACTGCCAGATGTGCGGCCAGTGTGCGCTGAGTTCTACCGGCATGTCGTGCTCGATGAACTGCCCCAAAACCCTGCGCAACGGCCCTTGTGGCGGCGTGCGCGCCGACTGTCACTGCGAAGTCAAGCCTGAGATGCGCTGCGTCTGGGTCGAGGCTTACGCGGGCAGCCAGCGCATGGTGGCGGGCAAAGAGGCCATCAAGGTGGTGCAGTTTGCGGTGGACGGGCGCCTCAAGGGCAAGTCGTCCTGGCTCAAAGTAGCGCGCGAGAAACACGCATAAGGAGCACGGTATGAGATTCGACGACGAACCGGTTCCCGGCTACCCGCTGCCCATACTGCCCGGCCACACCTCGCCCGGCCGACTGGAGCGTGTGCTGCGCAGCGGCGCGTTTGCCATTACCGCCGAGCTCGAACCGCCAGACTCCGCCAATCCCGAGGACGTCTACCGCCGCGCCCGCGTGTTTGACGGCTATGTGGACGCCATCAACGCCACCGACGGCAGCGGCGCCAACTGCCATATGTCCAGTCTGGCGGTCTGCGCCTTGTTAACCCGCGTGGGCTACGCGCCGGTGATGCAAATTTCTTGCCGCGACAAAAACCGCATCGCTATCCAGGGCGACATCTTGGGCGGCGCAGCCATGGGCGTGTGCAATATGTTGTGCCTGAGCGGCGACGGTGTGCAAACCGGCGACCACCCGCAGGCCAAGCCGGTGTTTGACCTGGACTGCATGTCGCTCTTGGAAATTGGCCGTGGCATGCGCGACGAACACCGCTTTCAGAGCGGGCGCAAGGTCACTTTTGCGCCCCGCGTGTTTTTTGGCGCAGCGGCCAACCCCTTTGTGCAGCCCTTTGACTGGCGCGCCGAGCGCCTGGCCAAAAAGGTGGCCGCAGGTGCCCAGTTCATCCAGACCCAGTATTGCTACGACATTCCCCGCCTGCGCACCTATATGCAGCAGGTGGAAGACCTGGGCCTCTTGGACAAGGTGTTTATCTTGGTGGGCGTAGGCCCCATGCGCTCGGCCAAGGTGGCTGAGTGGATGCGCAGCAACGTGCCCGGCGTGCACATTCCTGATTCCATCATCAAGCGCATGGCCGGGGCTGAAAAGCCAGCCGCCGAGGGGCGCAAAATTTGCACCGAAATCATGCAAGAGGTCAAAGATATCAAGGGCGTGGCTGGTGTGCACATCATGGCCTACCGCCAAGAGGATGCGGTGCCCGAGATGGTGGAAAATTCTGGCGTCTTGCAAGGCCGGGTGCCTTGGTACCCTGGGCGCGATAGCGCCGATGCCGAACTCCATTACACCCCTGCTCCCACCGAAGCCGCTACGCCCCAATCGGCCTAAGCGCCCGGTTTTTACTATTTTTTTCGTTCAAACCTTAAGGATTCAGCGTGACCGACACCATCATCAGCTCCGCTAGCAAAGAAGTCATCATCGGCTTTGACCGCCCCTTCGTCATCATCGGCGAACGCATCAACCCCACCGGCCGCAAGATCATGGCCGCCGAGATGATGGCGGGCGACTACAGCCGCGTCATTGCCGACGCGCTGGCGCAGGTGGCGGCGGGCGCCCATATGCTGGACGTGAATGCCGGCATTCCCCTGGCCGACGAGCCGGGCATGCTGGCCAAGGCCATCCAGCTCGTGCAAGGCGTGACGGACGTGCCCTTGTCCATTGACTCGTCCATCGTCGCCGCGCTCGAAGCCGGGCTGGCGGTCTACAAGGGCAAGGCGCTGGTCAATTCCGTGACCGGTGAAGAAGACCGGCTGGAAACCGTGTTGCCGCTGGTCAAAAAATACGGCGCGGCGGTGGTGGCCATTTCCAATGACGAGACCGGCATTTCGCAAGACCCGGATGTGCGCTTTGCCGTGGCCAAGAAGATTGTGGAGCGCGCCTCTGACTACGGTATTCCGGCCTGCGACATCGTGGTGGACCCGCTGGTCATGCCCATTGGCGCTATCAACCAGGCGGGCGTGCAGGTCATGCGTTTGGTGCACCGCCTGCGCACCGAGCTCAAGGTCAACACCACCTGCGGCGCCTCCAACGTGAGCTTTGGCCTGCCCGAGCGCAACGGCGTCAATTCCGCGTTTTTGACCATGGCGATTGCCGCCGGCATGACGTCTGCCATTACCAATCCGTTGCACGAGGAGGTGGTCAAGGCCATCATGGGCGCGGACGTCATGATGGGCCACGACCCCGATTGCATGCGCTGGATTCGCAAGTTCCGCGCAGACCCGGTCATGGGTGCCGATGGCGAAATGGGCCGGGGCCGACGCGAAGGTGGCAGCCGCCGCCGCGCGCGCTGATTTCTTTCCCCCTTGTTTCAACCGATATTTCATTGAGAGCCTGTTTTGAGTGCACCTGACGCCTTGGTAGTTTTCACCCCCTCGGGGCGGCGTGGCCGTTTTCCGCTGGGTTCGTCCTTGTTGCAAGCGGCGCGTTCGCTCGGCGTGGACATTGATTCGGTCTGTGGTGGCCGGGGCATTTGCGGTCGCTGCCAGGTGCTGGTGGCCGAGGGCGAGTTTTCCAAGCACGGCGTTACTTCCAGCGTAGACAACCTGTCACCGGTGTCGGCGGTGGAGCAGGAATATTGCGCCACCCAGCCCATGGCGCCGGGCCGGCGCCTGTCGTGTTCGGCCCAAGTGCTGGGCGACCTGGTAATTGACGTGCCGTCCTCCAGCCAGGTACACAAGCAGGTGGTGCGCAAGGCCGCCGAGGCGCTGGACATTGAGCTGGACCCCTTGGTGCGCCTGCACTACGTGGAAGTGCAAGAGCCCGACATGCACGATCCGTCGGGCGATTTGCGTCGCCTGGAAGACGCCCTAGATTTTGAGTGGCAGCTCACGGGCCTGTCTTGTGACGTGCTAGTGCTGCAGCAGCTGCAAATCGCTCTACGCGCAGGCCATTGGAAGGTCACCGTGGCCGTGCACGCGGGCAAGCAAATCATCGCCGTGTGGCCCGGCTTCAAAGAGCATGTGTATGGTCTCGCAGTGGACGTGGGCTCGACCACCATCGCCGCGCACCTGTGCAATTTGGCATCAGGCGACGTGGTGGCGTCTGCCGGGGTGATGAACCCCCAAATCCGCTTTGGCGAAGACCTGATGAGCCGCGTGTCCTACGTCATGATGAACCCTGGTGGCGAGGTGGAAATGACGGCTGCGGTGCGCGCGGCGCTCAACGCGCTGGCGGTGGATGTGGCCGCGCAAGCTGGTATTTCGCCCCAGGACATTCTGGAAGCCACTTTTGTGGGCAACCCCATCATGCACCACCTGCTGCTGGGCATTAACCCGGTGGAACTCGGCGGCGCACCCTTTGCGCTGGCCACCGACCGGGCCATCACGCTGTGGGCGGTGGAGATTGACTTCGCCATCCACCGCAACGCGCGCATTTACGTGCTGCCATGTATTGCCGGCCACGTGGGCGCCGACACGGCCGGCGTGATTCTGGCCGAGCGCCCGGACCTGAACGACAAGATCACCTTGCTGGTGGACGTGGGGACGAATGCCGAAATCGTGCTGGGCAACAACCAGCGTCTGCTGGCCTGCTCCAGCCCCACCGGCCCGGCGTTTGAGGGCGCGCAAATTAGCTGTGGCCAGCGCGCCGCGCCCGGTGCCATTGAGCGCGTCCGCATTGACCCAGCTACCCTGGAGCCTCGCTTCAAGGTGATTGGCTCAGACCTGTGGTCCGACGACCCTGGCTTTGACGCCGCCGTAGCCCAAACTGGGGTCACCGGCGTCTGTGGCTCGGGGATTATTGAGGCGCTGGCGGAGATGTACCTGGCCGGTGTCATCCGCCACGACGGTGTGATCAACGGCGACCTGAGCGCGCGCAACCCGCGCATCCAGCCCGATGGACGCACTTTTTCGTATGAGCTGTACCGCGCCACGGCCGCCGCGCCGCCGCTCAAGATCATGCAAAACGACGTGCGCGCCATCCAGTTGGGCAAGGCCGCGCTCTACGCCGGGGTGCGCCTGCTGATGGAACGCATGGGCGTGCAAACCGTGGACCGCATTCGCTTGGCCGGTGCCTTTGGAAGCCACATCGACGTGAAATACGCCATGGTGCTGGGCATGATTCCAGACTGCGTGCTCAGCGAAGTCAGCTCGGCGGGTAACGCCGCAGGCACAGGCGCGCGCATTGCGCTCTTGGACCAACGCGCGCGCGGCGACATTGAGGCGCTGGTGCGCCGGGTCGAAAAAATCGAGACGGCGGTGGAGCCGCGCTTCCAAGAGTTTTTTGTTGAGGCCATGGCCTTGCCG
>CAIYQF010000055.1 GCA_903928325.1 uncultured beta proteobacterium
ACTCCTGCATCGGCATGGCCCGGGACGAACCGCTGTCCCGCTTCATCCGCGGCGCCAGCCTCAAACACACAAACGCCCTGGCCTGGGACAAAGTAGCGCCGCTCGTCAAACACCTGGTAGTTGGGCAATTCACGTTTGGCGTAGGTGGCAACAACTTGCCCATCGCGCAGCACGCTGGCGCAGTTGAAGCGCTCCTGCACAGCCACCGATGGCGTGCGCCGCTCGCCGCCTTGGGGGTGGCCTACCACCACCGCCATGTCTTTTAACCCAGCGAGCTCCTGGGTGAGGGCTTTCAAGGCATCATCGCAGGCCTGCATGAAGGCGGGGCGCAAATACAGGTCTTCGGCGGCATAGCCGCACAAGGACAATTCGGGCGTGAGCAAGAGCCGGGCGCCCTGCTGATGGGCCTGCTGGGCGGCCGTGACGATTTTTTGGGTGTTGCCCGCAAAGTCTCCGACCGTGAAGTTGAGCTGCGCAACGCAAATTTTGAGAGTCATGTACCAGAAACAATGGTTAAAAATAGCATTCCGAACGCTGCAATTGATTATGTCACCCGGACTCTGGACTCCTTTACGGAGGTCCAGGCCGAGATGTGGGACAACTTGCTCGCACTCCACAGTGATGCAAGCCCTTTCGTGCAACACGCCTACCTGCTTGCCATGGAGGCCAGCGGCAGCGCCAGCCCTGTGACGGGCTGGCAAGCGCACATCATTACCCTCGAGCGCGCGGGCCTAGTGGTTGCCGCTTGCGCTCTGTATGTAAAAGACCATTCATATGGCGAATACGTTTTTGACTGGGCATGGGCCAACGCGTACCAACAACACGGATTGCCCTATTACCCCAAGGCAGTAGTGGCCGTGCCGTTTACGCCAGTGCCGGGTGCCCGGCTGCTGGCGACCGATGCAGATACCCGGTGCGCTTTGGTGCGGGCTATCGTAGCTTGGTGCGAGGAGCGCAAACTTTCGTCCCTGCACATGCTGTTTGCCAGCGTCACCGACGTCCAGGCGTGTGCGAACGCCGGGCTCATGCTACGCCACACGGTGCAATTCCATTGGACCAATAGCAGGCCGGGTTATGCGGACTTTGATGAATTTTTGACAAGTCTTGCACAAGAAAAGCGCAAAAAAATCCGACAGGAGCGCCGCAAAGTGTCCGACGCAGGGGTGCAGTTCCGGTGGTCGCGTGGAGCCGATATCAGCGGCTCCGACTGGGATTTTTTTTACCGTTGCTACGAACGCACCTACCTAGAACACGGCAACGCACCCTACCTAAATAGGGAATTTTTCGCCTCCATGCAACGAACCATGGCCGACAACTGGCTTCTTTTTATTGCCCAGCGCCAGGACCTTCCCATCGCATGCAGCCTGATAGCCCTCAGCGGCGAATCCCAGCCTAAAGTCGCCTACGGTCGCTACTGGGGCGCCATCGAGCGCGTCGATTGCTTGCACTTTGAGGCCTGCTACTACCAGCCGCTGGACTGGTGCATCGCGCATGGCTATGCGCGCTTTGAAGGTGGCGCGCAAGGCGAACACAAAATGGCGCGCGCGCTGCTTCCCGTTAAAACCACCAGTGCACACTGGCTGGCGCACCCGGCATTTGCGGACGCAGTAGGTCGCTTTTTAGAGCGCGAAGGCGAAGACGTGGAGGGCTACCTGGGCGACTTGCAGCAGCGCTCCCCCCTGCGCAGGGGGAATCCCGGGACCTAAACCACGCAGGGCAGCCATAAAATAACCCGGTCAGTTCGAAAAACCAAGCCGGGGCGCGGGCGCAAAGCCTGGAGCGTTTAGTCGTTTAACCGCTGTTTTTCGTAATTGGCGATGCCGTCCAGAATTTCCTTGCAAGCGGATTCAGGTCCTTCCCATCCCAAAATTTTGACCCATTTTCCTTCTTCGAGGTCTTTGTAATGCTCAAAAAAATGGGCAATGGTCTTTAGGCGAAGGGGGTTGAGGTCAGCTGGTTTTTGCCACTGGGTGTAAAGCGACAAAATTTTGTCGACCGGCACGGCCAGCACCTTGCCGTCTTGACCGGCTTCATCCTCCATTTTTAAAATGCCGATGGCGCGGCAGCGCACTACGACACCGGGAATCAAGGGCACCGGCGTGATAACCAAGACGTCCACCGGATCACCATCGCCAGAAATGGTTTTGGGCACATAACCGTAGTTGGTCGGGTAGTGCATGGCCGTGCTCATGAAACGGTCAACAAAAATGGCGCCAGTTTCTTTGTCCACTTCGTACTTCACGGGATCGGCGTTCATCGGAATTTCAATGATCACGTTAAACGCCTTGGGTACATCTTTTCCGGGGGTGACTTTATCTAGGGACATGAAAAACTCATCGTAAGGTTGGGGGATCAAGATTGGTATTAACCCTGATTTTACTGACTTGGCACTTGCGCAGCCCGTGAACCCCCCGTTTTGCGGCTACATTGGGGTGTTGGCCAATCAATTCCCCTGGTTTTGTGGTTCGGGGCGCTGAGGAAGCAACGTAGCGGGGGCTCCGATTACGTTGCCCCCTTCTTCGAACAACACCCAAGTAGGAGTATTTCTTATGACTGGTAACTCGGCGCTGATTTTGGCGCTTGGCTGTGGTTTGGTCGCTGTCTTATACGGTGTCTGGGCCCGCAGCTGGATTCTTTCCCAAGACGCGGGTAACCCCCGCATGCAAGAAATTGCTGCAGCCATTCAGACGGGTGCTGCCGCCTATCTATCGCGCCAGTACCGGACCATTGGAATGGTCGGCGTGGTGCTCACCATTTTGATAGCAGTGTTTTTAGACTCTCTGAGCGCCACTGGCTTTGTGGTGGGTGCGGTGCTTTCGGGTGCCTGCGGCTTTATCGGCATGAACGTGTCGGTGCGCGCCAATGTGCGCACCGCGCAGGCTGCCACGCGGGGCATTGGCCCGGCTCTGGACGTGGCCTTTCGCGGCGGAGCTACTACCGGCATGCTGGTCGTGGGCCTGGGCCTACTGGGGGTGACGGGCTTCTACTGGTACTTGGTGCCGG
>CAIYQF010000056.1 GCA_903928325.1 uncultured beta proteobacterium
GGCCAGGTCTTTGAGCACGTTTTTCAGTCGCTCTTCAAATTCGCCGCGGAACTTGGCGCCGGCCAGCAGCGAGGCCATGTCCAGGGACAGCACGCGCTTGCCCTTGAGCGAATCGGGCACCTCGCCCGCCACAATGCGCTGCGCCAGACCTTCCACAATGGCCGTCTTGCCCACGCCGGGCTCGCCAATGAGCACCGGGTTGTTTTTGGTGCGGCGCTGCAGCACTTGGATGGCGCGGCGAATCTCGTCGTCGCGGCCAATCACCGGGTCGAGCTTGCCTGCGCGGGCGCGCTCGGTCAGGTCCACGCAGTATTTTTTGAGCGACTCGCGTTGGTCCTCGGCGTCCGCACTGTCCACGTTTTGGCCGCCGCGCACCGCCACAATGGCGGCGTCCAGGCTCTTGCGGGTCAAGCCCAGCGCCTGCACCTGCTTGGCAAAGTCAGACTTGGCCTCGCTCAAAGCCAGCATGAACAACTCGCTGGCCACGAACTGGTCGCCGCGCTTGATGGCCTCTTTCTCCGACGCTTGCAACAAGCCCACCATGTCGCGGCCCACTTGCACCTGTTCTTGTCCTTGCACTTCGGGCAGCTTTTTCATGGCGGCGTCGGCCGCTGCCAGCAAGGCCTGCACGTTGACGCCCGCGCGCTGCAGCAGGGCTTTGGGGCCGTCCTCTTGGCGCAGCATTGCCGCGACCACGTGGGCCGGTTCGATATAGGCGTGGTCCTGGGCGAAGGCAGAACTTTGGGCATCCCCCAGCGCCTCTTGAAATTTCGTGGTGAGTTTGTCCATTCGCATACGTTTCTCCTTGAATACTTTCCAACTTGGGCGTTTCATGGTATTTTCAAGGTGCCTAGACGGGCCTGCCTTGTCTAGAATCAAGCCATGTACATTCACCAACTGAGCGTGGTTTTTGACGAGCGGCAAGACCGTTTGCTGATGCGCGTCAATACGCAGGCGGGCGAGGAAGTTCGTTTATGGCTGACACGGCGCATTTCGCTTAGGCTGCAGGAGCCTTTGGAACACACGATCGCCAAAATAGAGGCCCACAATCCTTACGTAGCCGCCGCCGACGCCCGTGCACGCGGTATGTTGGTAGAACTCAAACACGAGGCATTTTTGCAAAACGCCGATTTAGCAACACCTTTTTCGCCACAGAGCACCTCGCTGCCTTTGGGAGACCTTCCCTTGCTCGTCACCGAGGTCCGTTTGGACGTCGGGGCCCAAGGTGGTGCGCAACTGGTATTCCAGGACTGCGGCGACAGCCAGGCCCCTGCCCGGTCGTGCACCCTTCAGATGCAGTCGATGTTGGTCCATGGCCTCTTGCATTTGTTGCAAAAAGCCATACACAAATCGCAGTGGACCGAGGGCCTCAGCACAGAGCCCGAATCCCCAAGGGCTCCAGAAGACCTGGATTTAGCCGCGCTACACAAGCAGGCTTACACACACTGAAGCGCCCCTGGGTTGTGTGCGCGAGCAGCCAGCAGCGCACTTAGGCGTTGCGCGCATCAATGCCCCAGCGGGCCAAAGCTGCATCATCCGACACGCGGGCGTCCACCCAATGCGCGCCTAGCGGGGTTTGCTCTTTTTTCCAGAACGGCGCCTGGGTTTTGAGGTAATCCATCAAAAACTCACAGGCCTGGAAGCTCTCGCCGCGGTGTGCGGAAGTCACTACCACCAGCACCACCTGCTCGGTGGGCGCCAGCACGCCAATCCGGTGTACCACCCGCGCACCAAAGATGTCAAAGCGCTGGTGAGCGTGGTCAATCATGGCCTCGATGGACTTTTCGGTCATGCCCGGATAGTGCTCCAGCTCCAGCGATCGCACGGTGGCGGCGTGCACTTCACCCTCGCGCACCGTTCCCAAAAACGTGCAGACCGCTCCCACGCGCGGGTCACGGGCCTGCAACTCCGCTATTTCCTGCGCGATGTCGAAGGCACCGTGTTGGATGCGAACGCGGGAACCCGCCATGGCATTAACCCCCGGTTACCGGTGGAAAAAAAGCAACCTCACAGCCGGGCGTAAGCGCTGCATCTTCCTCGCACATGATCTGGTTCATCGCCATACGGACGGCCCGACCGGCAGCCAGCGGATGCTCCGGCGCGGCGTCGCGGGCTATTAGCGCGGCCCTCAAGGCGCCCAAGTTGGTGGCGCTCGTTTCCCACGTCTCGCCGCTGCGGCCCAAGTCCTCGCGTATGGAGGCAAAATATTTGATATGAACTTGCATGCGCCTGCCCCTCAAGCGAAAAGATCATTAAACGCAACAAAGCGCACCAGATCGCCTTTGGCAATCGTCTGGCCCGCCGGGTTGTCGACAAAACCGTCGCCCCAGACCACCGAACTGAGCACGCCCGAACTTTGGTTGGGAAAAAGGTCCAGTCCACCCGCTGCATTGCGCCGCACCCGCAAAAACTCCTGGCGCCGGTCCGCACGCGGCCACGCAAAGTCGGCGCGCAGGGTTTGCGCTGGCATGGCCATTGCAGTAGCCCCCTGCATGCGCAACAAAAACGGCCGCACCAGCAGCAAAAAAGTCATAAAGCTAGACACCGGGTTGCCTGGCAAACCAACAAAGTGCGCAGCGCCTATGCGCCCATGGGCAAAGGGCTTGCCTGGCTTGATGGCAATCTGCCACAAATCCAGCGTGCCCAGGGCCTGTACCCCAGGTTTGATGTGGTCTTCTTCGCCCACCGACACGCCGCCGCTGGTCAAAATCACATCGTGGGCCTGCGCTGCGCTGCGCAAAGCCGCCACTGTGGCATCCAAGCGGTCGGGCACGATGCCCAGGTCGGTCACCGCACAGCCCATGCGGCGCAGCAAGCTGGCCAAGAAGAAGCGATTGGAGTTGTAAATAGCGCCGGGCGGCATGTCCGCAGGCGCGCGCTCGCCGGGCATCACCAGCTCGTCGCCCGTAGAAAACAAGGCCACGCGTGGTCTCCGGGCCACTTGCAACTGCGCCATTCCCACGCTGGCTGCCATCCCCAAGCCCGCAGGGCCCAGGCGCTGGCCAGCGCGCAGCACCACCTGCCCAGCGGCGACATCTTCACCCTGGCGCCGAATCCACTGGCCGACCGCAGGCCTGGCGTTCACCACAATGGCGCGCTGCCCCTCGGCGCCGCTTTCGGTGCAGTCTTCTTGCATCACAACGGCGTCAGCGCCCACTGGAATGGGCGCGCCGGTAAAGATGCGCGCCACGGTTCCCGCTGCCAACGGCGCGCCACTGGCACCCGCCGCTATGCGCTGGGACACCGGCAACACGGCACCGGGTGCGCCATCGGCCACGCGCAGCGCGTAGCCGTCCATGGAACTGTTGTCCTGCGGCGGCACCTGCAAGTCCGACACCACGTCCTGCGCTAGCACGCGCCCGTCGGCGTCAAAGGTAGAAACTGTTTCCAAACCAGGCGCATGGTCCGCCAAGGCGCCAAGCAACTGGGCCAGCGCGTCGTTCAAGGACATCAGGGGCTTGCGCGGCGACGGTGCGTTCATACAGCTAGCCGCATCAAGCGCAGGCCTGCGCGATCAGGTCTTTGATGGCCTGCACATCGGGCGCCATCACGCGCACTTTTTTGGGCAAGGCTTCAATGCCCACAAACTGGGCCGGGCGCTCGGGTTCACGCCCCAAGGCCTCGACGATGGTGGCGGCAAACTTGATGGGCAAGGCGGTTTCCAACACCACCATAGGCACGCCGGCCTGGCGGTGCTCTTGCGCCACTTTCAGCCCATCAGCGGTATGGGTGTCGACCACCACGCCGTACTTTTGCCAGGTGCTGCGGATGGTGTCCAGGCGGTCTTGGTGCGTGCTCTTGCCGCTGGCAAAGCCGTAACGGCTAGCAGCCTGTGCAAACACCGGGTCGGCGCCCAGATCAAACCGGCCCTGGCGCGGCACCTGGGCGCCAAACAAGTCGGCAGTACGCGCGCCGTCGCGCCCCAGCAGGTCGAACACAAAGCGCTCGAAATTGCTGGCCTTGGAAATGTCCATGGACGGGCTGGACGTCTCATGCGTATCAGCCGTGCCCCGCACGCGGTACACGCCCGTACGGAAAAACTCGTCCAACACATCGTTTTCATTGGTAGCCACTACCAATTGCGCAATGGGCAGGCCCATCATGCGCGCCACATGGCCGGCACAGACATTGCCAAAGTTACCGCTGGGGACGGTGAAGCTCACCCGCTCCTCATTGCTTGTCGTGCTTTGCAGGTAGCCCGCGAAGTAATAAACAACTTGCGCCATGAGGCGCGCCCAGTTGATGGAATTGACCGTGCCAATCTTGTACTTGCGCTTGAACTCCAGGTCGCCGGACACGGCCTTGACCAGGTCCTGACAATCGTCAAACACGCCGGTGATGGCGATGTTGTAAATGTTCTCGTCCAGCAGGCTGAACATTTGCGCTTGCTGAAACGGGCTCATGCGCCCGTCCGGGCTGGTCATGAAGACGCGCACGCCCTTTTTTCCGCGCATGGCATATTCGGCGGCGCTGCCCGTGTCGCCGCTGGTGGCGCCAAAGATGTTGAGTTCTTCGCCCCGGCGCGCCAGCTCGTACTCAAACAGATTGCCCAGCAACTGCATGGCCATGTCCTTGAAGGCCAGCGTGGGGCCGTTGGACAGGGCCTCAAGGTACAAGCCGTCTTCAAGCTTTTTCAGAGGCACGATGGCTGCGGTGCCAAACACGGCTTGGGTATAGGTATTGCGGCACAGCGCGCGCAAGTCCTCTGCCGGAATGTCGTCCACATACAGCGACAAAACTTCAAACGCCAGGTCGGCGTAAGACAGGCCGCGCCAGCGCGTCAAGGTGGCTGGCTCCACCTGCGGGTAGGTCTCGGGCAAGTACAGGCCGCCGTCGGGGGCCAGGCCTTCGAGCAGAATTTCGCAAAAGCGCTTGCGTTCGGACTGGGGCGTGGCAGTGGCACGGGTCGAGATGTAGCGCATCAGGCCAGCTCTTCCTTGCGAATGCGCACAATGGGCTGCAGCACCGTGGCCAGCGCCTGCATGCGCGCCAGGGCGGCGTCCATGCGCGCCTCGGCGCAATCGTGGGTCAGGATGATGAGGTCGGTCTGGTTGGCCTCCGCGCCGCCTACCTCGTCGGCCTCACGTTGTAGCACTGCGTCGATGCTGATGTCGGCGTCGGCCAGAATGCCGGTGACCTTGGCCAGCACGCCGGTTTGGTCTGCCACGCGCAGGCGCAGGTAGTAGCTGGTAACCACATCAGCCATGGACAAGATGGGCAGGTCGCTCATCGCGTCGGGCTGGAAGGCCAGGTGCGGAACGCGCTGGGCAGCGTCGGCGGTGTGCAGGCGGGTGATGTCGACCAGGTCGGCGATAACGGCGGAAGCGGTTTGCTCGGAACCGGCGCCCGCGCCGTAATACATGGTGATACCCGCCGCGTCGCTCTTAACCATGATGCCGTTCATCGAGCCTTCCACATTGGCCAGCATGCGTTTGACGGGAATCAGCGTCGGGTGAACCCGCAACTCAATACCGTGTTCTGTGCGTTTGGCAATACCCAGGAGCTTGATGCGGTAACCCAACTGAAAAGCGTAGGCAATGTCGGCCGCCGCCAGTTTGGTAATTCCTTCCACATGTGCGCGCTTGAACTGCACCGGCACTCCAAACGCAATCGCCGCCAAGATGGTGGCCTTGTGTGCGGCGTCAAAGCCTTCAATATCAAAGCTCGGGTCGGCCTCGGCGTAGCCCAGCGCCTGGGCTTGGGCCAGCGCGGCGTCAAAGCTCAGGCCCTTATCGCGCATTTCAGTGAGTATGAAATTGGTCGTGCCGTTGATGATGCCGGCCACCCACTCAATACGGTTGCCAGAGAGTCCCTCGCGCAAGGCCTTGATGATGGGAATGCTCACCGCCACCGCGCCCTCAAACGCGACCATCACGCCTTTGGCGTGCGCTGCGGCAAAAACCTCGTTGCCGTGTTCGGCCAACAAGGCTTTGTTCGCGGTAACCACATGTTTTCCATTGGCAATGGCCTGCATCACCAGGTCTTTGGCCAGCGTGGTGCCACCAATGACTTCCACCACGATCTCAATCTGCGGGTGGTTCACCACCTGGAACGGGTCGTCAACGACCACCGCGTCAGTTCCAACCAGCGCGCGCGCGCGCTCCACATTGCGCGCGGCAAC
>CAIYQF010000057.1 GCA_903928325.1 uncultured beta proteobacterium
CGTAGATGCTGTATTCGTCCCAAATGCCTGCGCCGTAGTGCTGGTCGCACAGGGCCTCGATGTCGTCCAGGGTGGTCAGCACGGTGCTGAACATGGTGTCGTAGAAAAACGGCTGGTCGGTGTGCTCACCCGGGCGCACCTCAATGTGGTAGCCATGGACCCACACCCGTTTGCCCGCGTGCTTGGCCGCAAAGGCAGCGCGGCGTTTGACTAACTCTGCTTCTTCGTACTCGTCGTCGCTCAGGCGGCGCAGCTGGTAGGCGTTGCCGTGCAGGGGGTGGGCCGGGTCCAGTTGCAGGTCCACCATCTGCCAGTCGGGTGCAATCTGGCGGGCCACCTGGGCCAGTTCTTCGGGCGTGATGTCGCCTTCCCAATGCACCACGTCAATGCAGCGCGATGCGCCCACTTCTCCGTCCCAAATACTGGCGCTGTGTTTCATGGCTTTTGCACGCATGGTCTTGTCCTAGGTATGGGTTATGCAGATTCGATCACCGGTGGGCTGATTAATGCCTTATGGCAAGCGCCGATGATGCCCTATCGGGCCTTTGCCATTCGTTGCGCCATATCCGCAGGCAAGCCAAAGGGCAGGGTGCGCTCAAACTGGAGTGCGTCTTGGTGGTTGCGGTTGGCGGCTTCAGCCAGCAAGCGTTTCACGATGCGGTTGGTGCCGCTGGAGTTCGCCACGACCTCGGCGACCAGGCCGCCAATGAAGGCGTCGATCTCCGCGTCTGCAAGGCAATGGTCTACCAAACCCCAGTCAAGCGCCTGCTGACCCGTGATGCGGCGGCTGGTGAACATCAGTTCCTTGGCCTTGGCGTACCCAACGCGCTGGGGCAGGCGCACCGACATGCCCCACACTGGAACTAGGCCCCATTGCCCGTGCGTGTCGCCCAACTTGGCTGAATCCGCCGCGACCAGGATGTCGCAGCCCAATGCCAATTCCAAGCCGCCTGTGAGGCAGTGGCCATGCAAACGGGCGATGGTGGGCTGGGGCAGGCGTTCAAGGGCGTCAATCGTGTCGGCCGCAAAGGCCTCGTCCATCTCGGCGCCGATAGTGGAGAGGTCATGCCCGGCACAGAACGAGCGGCCGGCGCCTTGCAGTAGCACGCAGGCCACCGATTCGTCCGCTGCTATGGCGTTCAGGTGCGCGCGCAATTCCACAAAGCTCTGCGGTGACAGGGCGTTGAGCTTGTCGGGCCGGTTCAGCGTCAAGGTGGCAAGGCCGTAGGCGTCGTGCCGGGTGATCAGTTCTGGGTGCATGGAATGACAATGCTGTAATGAATGAAAATTTATTGTAGGACCGTACCCTAGGAACCTCGCTACGCATGTCCCGGTGGCGCCTTTGGTGGCTGTTGCCCCAGGGGCGGAGTGGATAATCCGGCGAACGTTTGCCGCCTTGGCTGACCTATTTAACGTTTGTCCAAGCAACCATGCGTGTGAATTTTCTTTTTATTGTCATCATGCAATTGGCATTGTGGTCACCGGCCATGGCGGCCCGGCCCAATATTGTGGTGCTTGTGGCCGACGATTGGGGCTTTAGCGACATTGGCGCACTGGGCAGCGAGATTGCCACGCCCCATATCGACAGTTTGGCCAAGCGCGGCGTGACATTCACCAACTTCCACGTCGCTGCCGTCTGCTCACCCACGCGTGCCTCGCTGCTCACCGGCGCGGATCACCACCGGGTCGGCGTGGGCAATATGCCGGAGTCGATGCCAGCAGCGCACGAAGGCAAGCCAGGATATGAAGGGGTGTTGAGCGACCAGGCAGTGACTCTGGCCACTATGCTCAAAGACCAGGGATACCACACCTACATCACCGGCAAATGGCACCTGGGCAAAACGCCCGACAAATTACCCCAGCGCCGGGGCTTTGAGCGATCGTTCATTCAGGCTGACAGCGGGTCCGACAACTGGGAGAACCGCACCTACATGATGCTGTACGACAAAGCGTACTGGTTTGAGAATGGCAAGGAGGCCAGCTTGCCCAAAGACTTTTACTCCTCCCGGTTTTTTGTCGACAAGGCCATCGATTACATCCAGTCGGCCAAGGACGACAAACCTTTTTTCACTTACATCGGCTTCCAAGCCAACCATATTCCGATCCAGGCACCGAAGGAGTTTGTCGATCCCTACCGGGGCAAATACGATGCTGGCTGGGACGCACTGCGCCAAGCGCGCCATGAAAGCGCTGTGCGCCTGGGCCTGTTCCCGGCGGGTGCGGCCATGGCCCATATGCAGCGGGGCATGGATTGGGGCAGCCTTAACTCCGCCGAACGCAGCCTGCAATCGAGGCGGATGGAGGTGTACGCTGGAATGGCTGCGGCGGCTGACTTCCACATCGGCCGGTTGATCAACCACCTCAAGAAAACCGGCCAATTTGACAACACGGTTTTTGTGTTTCTGTCAGACAACGGCCCCGACCCGGCAGATCCTTTTGAAATTGCCGCGTCCAAGCTGTGGGTGCAGGCCAACTACGTCACTGACGGCCCCTCGTTGGGCGAAAAAGGCAGCTTTTCCGCCAATGGGCCCCGCTGGGCCAGTGCGGCAGCTGCGCCTTGGAGCGGCTTCAAGTATTTTGCTGGCGAAGGCGGCCTGCGAGTGCCGTTGATCATCTCCGGCGCCGCCGGCGCCCTCACCGACCGCTTCTCAGGGGCGCTGACTACCGTCAAAGACGTCGTGCCGACCCTGCTCGAACTCGCGGGCATTGCTGCCCACGGCGCAAGCTACCAGGGTACGCCCGTAGTGAGTATTGATGGCCGCAGCATGGTGCCGCTGCTCAAAGACACCGCTGCCCGCATTTACCGCGCCGACGAGCCTGTGGGCTATGAGCTCGCAGGCAGCGCCGCCCTGTACAAAGGGGATTACAAGCTTGTGCGCAATATTGCGCCAGTAGGGGACGGGTCTTGGCATTTGTACGATATGGCCCGCGACCCCGGCGAGACCCTGGACCTGCGTGACGCCCTGCCTTTGCTCTTTCAGTCCATGCAGACCGATTACGCAGACTACGCCAAGAACAACAATGTGCTGCCTATCCCGGAGGGCTTTGACCTGCAACGGGCGGCACTGAGGTACGCTGCATACCACTATTTGCTGCCCAAGCTGCGTTACGTTTTACCGTGGCTCCTGTCCGCTCTGGCTTTGATAATCGGGCTGGTGTGGACATTCAAGCGGCGCCGAGCGGCCTTGCGCAGAACCTAATTGCTGCGGACTTAAGCGACCCGTTCCGCCAGCGCTTGGGCAATACGCTTGCTCCCCACCTTGGGCTTGGGGCAGACACCCTTCGGCATGTCAAACCAACTGCGCACATCGTTTTCCAGCGCCAGACCGTGCATGAAGTTGTAAATCGCTTTTTTTAAACCTAAGCCCAGCAGGTCATGGTCCACGCCGCTGGGGTCGTGAAAGCCGATGTCGTTTTTGGCAAATGTCACCGCTGGAAGGGTGTCCAAGGTAATGCCATAGGCCGCCGGGTCTTTGCCCACGGGTGAATGCACCGTGCAAGTAAAGCGGTGGAAAAACCCGCTTTGGATGCAACCGGCCTCAAACAACTGGCGCACATATTCGAGCGCGTCCACCGTGTCTTGCACGGTTTGGCTGGGAAAGCCGAACATCAGGTAAGCGTGGACCAAGATACCGGCGTCTGAAAAGCCCTTAGTCACCCGTGCCACCTGGGCCACCGACACGCCTTTTTTCATCAAATCCAGCAGCCGGTCCGAGGCCACTTCCAGCCCGCCCGACATGGCGATGCAGCCGCTTTGCGCCAGCAGTTCAGCCAGTTCCGGGGTGAAGGTTTTCTCAAAACGGATATTGCCCCACCAGGAAATTTGCACCTTGCGCCGTAACAGCTCTTGCGCCAGGGCTTTGAGCATCTTTGGGGGGGCGGCCTCGTCCACAAAATGAAAACCCGTCTGCCCGGTCTCGGCCACGATGGCCTCAATGCGGTCCACCAGCGTGGCCGCTGACGCCGTCTCGTAGCGCGAGATGTAGTCCAGACTCACATCGCAAAAACTGCACTTTTTCCAGTAACAGCCCAGGGCTACGGTCAGCTTGTTCCAGCGCCCGTCGCTCCACAGGCGGTGCATGGGGTTGAGCATGTCGAGCAAGGACAGGTATTTGTCTAGCGCCAGCCCATCCCAGGTGGGCGTGCCCACGTCTTCGAAAGCCACATCGGGCTCGGCCCAATTTAGGTATTTCACTTGTCCGCTGGCCGCGTCCCGCACAAAAGTGCGCACCAGGCGGCTCACCGATCGTTTGCCGCGCAGGTGCTCCAGCAGCGCCAAGAGCGGGCGCTCGCCAGCGTCCAGCGTGACAAAATCCACATAGTCAAACACGCGCGGCTCGGTCAGCTCGCGCAGCTCGGTATTCACGTAGCCGCCGCCCAGGGCAACTGTGACCTGCGGGAAATGGGCCTTGATGGTTTGCGCAATGCGCAGCGCCGCGTAGACCGCACCCGGAAAGGGCACGGACAAGAGTACCAATTGCGGCTGATGCTGCGCCATCGCGGCCAAGGTCAGGTCGCGCAGCACATCGTCAATCAAATTGGGTGCGGCTGCCAAGGCGGTGGCCAAGGGCTCGAAGCTGGCCTGGCTGCCGGCCAGGCTTTCCGCGTAGCGGACGAACTCAAAGCGCTTGTCCACCGCATCGCGCAGCACATCGGC
>CAIYQF010000058.1 GCA_903928325.1 uncultured beta proteobacterium
CATGGTGGTGCCCACGCCCGCCCGCGACAAACTTGCCGCCAACGCCGCACAGGGCGAGCGCAACCCCTTGGTGCTGGCCGCCGCCTATGTGGCCGGTGTGAGCCGCGCGTTTACCGTGGGCGGTGCGCAAGCTGTGGCCGCGCTGGCCTATGGCACGGCCACTATACCTGCCGTGAACAAAATCACCGGCCCCGGTAACGCCTATGTGGCTGCCGCCAAGCGCCGGGTGTTTGGCACCGTGGGCATCGACATGATTGCCGGCCCGAGCGAAATCTTGGTGCTGGCCGATGGCAGCACGCCGCCCGACTGGGTCGCCATGGACTTGTTCAGCCAGGCCGAGCACGACGAGCTGGCGCAAAGCATCTTGCTCTGCCCCGACGCCGCTTATATCGATCGCGTGCAAGCTGCCATTGACCGGCTGCTGCCGCATATGCCGCGTGCCGAGATTATTGCCAAGTCGCTCACCGGTCGGGGCGCATTGGTGCACACGCGCAGCATGGAAGAGGCCTGTGCTTTGAGCAACCGCATTGCGCCCGAGCACCTGGAAGTCTCCAGCGCCGACCCGCACCGCTGGGAGCCGCTGCTGGTGCACGCCGGGGCCATCTTTTTGGGCGCCTACACCAGCGAATCGCTGGGCGACTACTGCGCCGGACCCAACCATGTGCTACCTACCAGTGGCACCGCACGCTTTTCCAGCCCGCTGGGCGTGTACGACTTCCAAAAGCGCAGCAGCCTGATCGAAGTCAGCGCCACTGGCGCCCGCGTGCTCGGGCCGATTGCCGCCGTGTTGGCCTATGGAGAAGGCTTGCAAGCCCATGCGCGTGCGGCAGAAATGAGGCTTGAATGACCGGTGCGATCACTTCCGAAGCCCTGGTGGCGCGCCGCGTTCGACCCGACGTGCACACCATGCATGCTTACGCGGTACAAGACCCGCAGGGCATGGTCAAGCTCGACGCCATGGAAAACCCCTACCGCCTGAGCGCCGAGCTGCAAGCCGCCTTGGGCGCGCGCCTGGGAGAGGTGGCGCTCAACCGCTATCCTGGTGCACGGGTGCAGGATTTGCGCCAGGCCCTGGCGCAGTACGCACAGATGCCTGCGGGTTACGACATCATCTTGGGCAATGGTTCGGATGAGTTGATTTCCCTCTTGGCGCTGGCCTGCGCTGTCGGCACTGACCCGGCTACCGGCAAGCGCCCCGTGGTGCTGGCGCCCGTTCCCGGTTTCGTGATGTACGCGGTGAGCGCGCAACTGCAGGGCCTGGACTTTGCCGGTGTGCCCCTGACCGCCGACTTTGCGCTCGACGTGCCGGCCATGCTCGCGGCCATTGCAGACACCCAGCCTGCCATCGTCTATTTGGCCTATCCGAACAACCCCACGGCCAATCTCTGGAGCGAGGCGGACATGGCCCAGGTCGTGGCTGCCGCCGCGCTGACTGGCAGCCTGGTGGTGCTGGACGAGGCCTACCAGCCTTTTTCCAGCCGCAGCTACCTGGACACCATCCGCGCCCAGCCGCAGGCCCACACCCACGTGCTGTTGATGCGCACCCTGAGCAAATTTGGTCTGGCCGGTGTGCGCTTGGGCTATTTGATGGGCCCGCACGCGCTGGTTGCTGAATTGGACAAGGTGCGTCCGCCCTACAACATCAGTGTGCTCAACTGCGAGTGCGCCCTGTTCGCGCTTGAGCACGCCGACGCCTTTGCAGCCCAGGCCCAAGCCATTTGTGACCAGCGCAGCCGTTTGCTGCAAGCGCTGCGCCAGCTCCCTGGCCTGACCGTCTGGGACAGTGACGCCAATATGGTGCTCGTGCGTGTTGCCGCGCCCGATGGGGGAGACTCAGCGCAAGCGGTGTTTGACTACTTGTGCGCGCGCGGCGTGCTGGTGAAGAACGTTTCTAAAATGCACACGCGGCTGGCCAACTGCCTGCGTCTGACGGTGGGTACCGCCGATGAAAACACGCTGCTGCTTGCGGCATTGGAGGCCTCTTTATGACCCAAAACGCTTTGATGGAAGTGCCCGGCTCCCTTGCCGGTGCATCCCGACCCCCGCGCACCGCCGAGGTGGCGCGCAACACCGCTGAGACGCGCATCCACGTCAAACTCAACCTCGACGGCAGCGGTCACTCCCGCTTGTCCACCGGGATTGGCTTCTTTGACCACATGCTCGACCAGATTGCCCGCCATGGACTGATTGATCTGGACATAGAGGCCGAAGGCGATTTACACATCGACGGCCACCACACGGTGGAAGACGTGGGCATTACCCTGGGTCAGGCGGTGTTGAAGGCCGTGGGCGACAAAAAAGGCATACGCCGCTACGGCCACGCCTATGTGCCGCTGGACGAGGCGCTATCGCGTGTGGTGATCGACCTCTCTGGCCGCCCGGGTTTGACCATGAACATCCCATTTACCAGCGGCAGCATTGGCGGCTTTGATACCCAGCTCACGCATGAGTTTTTCCAGGGTTTTGTCAACCACGCTGGCGTGACGCTACACATCGACAACCTCAAGGGCGACAACGCCCACCACCAGGCCGAAACCGTGTTCAAAGCCTTTGCCCGCGCCCTGCGCAGCGCACTGGAATACGACCTGCGCGCACTGGACGCCATTCCGTCCACCAAGGGTTCGCTTTAGCCCCTTTGCGCCCCTGTGAGTTGCCCGCTATGAAAACCGTCGCTATCGTCGATTACGGCATGGGCAATTTGCGCTCGGTCACCCAGGCGGTGATGCACGCGGCCGAGCACGTGGGCGTGCAGGCGGTGTGGGCCCGCACGCCGCAAGAGGTGATGGACGCCGACCGCGTGGTGCTCCCTGGCCAGGGCGGCATGCGCGACTGCATGCGTGAGTTGCAAGAGTCCGGCATGCTGCCCGCCGTCTTGCACGCCGCGGCCCACAAGCCGCTCATGGGCGTGTGCGTGGGCATGCAAATGCTGCTCGAACACAGTGAGGAGTTGGACACCATGTGCCTGGGCCTGCTGCCCGGCAATGTAGTCAAGTTTGATCTGCAGGGACAAACCCAGGCCGACGGTAGTCGCTTCAAAGTCCCGCAAATGGGCTGGAACCAGGTGTGGCGCAACAACCATGGCCAGGCGCCGCATCCGGTCTGGGGCGAGGTGCCCGACGGCAGTTATTTCTATTTTGTGCACAGTTACTACGCCAAACCGTCGGATGCGCGCCACAGCGTGGGCGAAACCGACTATGGTTCGCGCTTTAGCTCGGCGATTGCGCGCGATAATATTTTCGCGACCCAGTTCCACCCCGAAAAAAGTGCCAAACAAGGTCTTGCCCTTTACCGCAATTTTTTGCGCTGGAAGCCGTGATGTCCTATTTCATTTGCCAACTCCTTCACCCACTGCCCAAGCACCATGCTGTTAATTCCCGCGATTGACCTCAAAGACGGCCACTGCGTTCGCCTCAAACAGGGCGATATGGACCAATCCACCACCTTCGGCGAAGACCCGGCGTTCATGGCGCGCAGTTGGGTGGACAAGGGAGCGCGGCGTTTGCACCTGGTGGATTTGAACGGTGCTTTTGCCGGGCACCCAAAGAACGAGATGGCGATCCGCAAGATTTTGAAAGAGGTCGGTTGGGTAGTCGATGTGCAACTCGGTGGCGGCATTCGTGATCTCGACACGATCGAGCGCTACCTTGACGCCGGTTTGCGCTACGTCATCATTGGCACGGCGGCGGTCAAAAATCCGGGTTTTCTGCAAGACGCCTGCACCGCTTTTGGTGGCCATATCATCGTCGGACTGGACGCCCGTGACGGCAAGGTTGCCACCGACGGCTGGAGCAAGCTCACCCGCCACGACGTGGTGGACTTGGGCAAAAAATTTGAAGACTACGGTGTTGAATCCATCATCTACACCGATATCGGCCGCGACGGCATGCTCAGTGGAATCA
>CAIYQF010000059.1 GCA_903928325.1 uncultured beta proteobacterium
AAAAGACCGGAGCACTAAGCACGTACAAAAACATGCCGTTAAACGGGATGCCGCTGGCCAGCGCCAACAGCAAAAAGCGCGGGTCCGCCCCCAACTGCCAGTAACCGGCAAGCAGGTTTTTCACGTGAAAGTGCTGGCGCTGGCTGGTGTGCAGCGTCTCGGGCAGCAGGCGGTAGTTGGCGACCCACAAGACCACGCCAATGGCCGTTAAAAACCAAAATATCGCGTGCCAACTGCTGTGCACCAGCAACCAACCCCCCAGCAGGGGCGCGATGGCCGGGGCTGCGCCAAAGTAAATGGTGATTTGGCTCATCACCTGTTGCGCCTGGTGGGGCGGGTACATGTCGCGCACCACCGCGCGCGCAATCACAATGCCCGCGCCGGTGGACAGGCCTTGCAGGCCGCGAAAGAAAATCAGCTGCCCGATGCTCTGCGAAAGCGCGCACCCCACCGATGCCAGCGTAAATACCGCCAAGCCCCACAGCACCACCGGTCGACGCCCAAAGCTGTCTGAAATAGCGCCGTGGAACAGCGCCATGAAGGCAAACCCAAACAAATAGGCCGACAACGTTTGCTGCATTTGCAGCGGCGTGGCGCCCAGCGACGCCGCAATACCCGCAAAAGCCGGCAGGTAGGTATCAATGGAAAACGGCCCTAGCATGCCCAGCACCGCCAGCAGCACCGCAAACGCCCATTGGGGCAGACGCCACAGAGACTGTGCGTCGGGATTCATAGAGCCATCCAGATCAAAACCATGGGGCTATGGGGGCGGGGGTTGTGGCGCGTCATGCCTGCGCCGCACGGGGTCCAAACCAGCGCGCACCAAACACATTGAGCAACAAGCCCGCCATCAGCAAAGCCCCACCGGCGAAGTGGACCGCTTGCAGCGCTTCGCCAAACACCACCCAGCCGGTGCTCAATCCCACCAAGGGCACCAGCAGGCTAAAGGGTGCAACCCGGTTGGCGGGGTAGCGCGAGAGCATGCGCGTCCACACGCCATAGCCAAATAGTGTGGCGGCCCACGCCAAATAGGCCAGCGCAGCAAACGACTGCCACTGCAAATGCAGCACCGCGTGCACCATGGCCTGCGGCCCCTCGATCCAAAACGAAAGCAGAAAAAACGGCAGCGGCGGCACCAGGCTGGCCCAGACCACAAACGCCTGCTGGTCCATGGGGCCAAAGCGCCCCAGCGACCGGCTCACGATGTTGCCTCCGGCCCACATCACGGCGGCAGCCACCGTCAGGGCAAAGCCGCCCAAAGGCATGTTCAGGCCGTGCGCACTGCCGATCAGCACCAACCCCAGCCCGGCCAGCAGCAGCCCCAGCACCTGGTTGGCTTGCCAGCGCTCTTTGAGCCAAAACCGAGCAAACAGCATGGTGAAAAAAGCCTGCGATTGCAACACCAGCGACGCCAGGCCCGAGGGCATGCCGACATGCATGGCGGAAAACAAAAACGCAAACTGGCCGACCGAGATCGTCATCCCGTACAAGAGGTACCAGCGCAAAGGCACCCGGGGCGCCTTGAAAAACAGCACCGCCGGAAACGCCGCCAGCGAAAACCGCAGTCCCCCCAAAAGCAGCGGCGGCACCCCTGCCACACCGATTTTTATGGCCGCGAAATTGACACCCCAGACCACCACAACCACCAGCATCAAAACCAGGTCGGTGCTTGCTATCGAGGTGCTGTGCGGGCCAACGCCCGCGTCGGGCGCGGTCAAATGGATCTGCGCATGCTCAGGCGTCCTGCGCAATCTTGGCCGCAATATAGGCCATGGCCTCTTCCACCTGGTCCACCAGAATCAGGCAAAGTTCGCCTGCTTGCAGCTTGTCCATCGCGGTATCAATAGCCAAAAACTCGCCGTAAATCTCGCTGCGCTGCGTGGCCTTCTTCGCGTGTGCCAGGCCCTGGCGCAGCAGCGCCATCACTTCGCCGTCCTGGCGTCCGCGCTGGCACTGGTCCTCGAACATCACCACTTCTTCAAAGGCGTCGCCCAAAATTTCGGTGATCTGGCGGATGTCCTGGTCACGCCGGTCGCCCGCCCCGCTGATGACCACCGAGCGCCGGGTGGCGGCCATGGTGTTGACGGCGTTGACCAGGGCCAGCATGGCGTCCGGGTTGTGGCCGTAGTCGGCAATGACGGTGGCGCCGCGGTACTGGAACACATTGAAGCGGCCAGCCGCGTTGTTTTGGTCGGTGGAAAAACTGGCCAGGCCGCTGCGAATGGTGTCCCAGTCCAGACCCAGCGCCCAGACTGCGGCCACGCTGGCCATCACGTTTTCGACCTGAAAGCCGACGGCGCCGCCCATCGTGACAGGAATGTCGGCCAGGTTGACGTAGTTTTTGATGGCACCTTTGGCGGCCACGAGCTGCTGGTTTTCCACATATACCGCCGCGCGGCCTTGGGCCAGGTGCGTGGCCATCACGGGGTTGAACTTGTCCAAGGCAAAAAACGTCACCGCGCCCTTGCATTTGGACGCCATTTTGGCTACCACCGGGTCCGCGGCGTTGAGCACGGCCGTGCCCTTGGGCGAGACGTTTTGCACGATCACGCGCTTGAGCACCGCCAGCTCGTCCACCGTGGTGATGTAGTTCAGGCCCAGGTGGTCGCCGCTGCCAACATTGGTGACCACGGCCACGTCGCAGTAGTCAAAGGCCAGGCCTTCGCGCAGCACGCCGCCACGTGCGGTTTCCAGCACGGCGGCGTCCACATCCGGGTGATGGAGCACACTTTTGGCACTTTTGGGGCCGCTGCAGTCGCCGGTGTCAATGCACTGGCCGCCCACGTACACGCCGTCGGTATTTGTCATGCCCACGCACCAGCCCTGCTGCGCCAGCAGATGCGAGATCAGGCGCACGGTGGTGGTTTTGCCGTTGGTGCCGGTGACGGCGATGATGGGAATGCGCCCGTCTTGCCCGCTTTTGAACAGCTGCGAAATGATGGCTTCACCCACCGGGCGGCCTTTGCCAAAGGAAGGGCTCAGGTGCATGCGCAGGCCTGGCGCGGCGTTCACTTCCACCACGCCGCCGCCTTGCTCTTCGATGGGGCGAAGAATGCTGTCGCACACCATGTCCACGCCGCAAATATGCAGGCCTACCATGTGGGCTGCTGCCACCGCGCGGGCGGCCAC
>CAIYQF010000060.1 GCA_903928325.1 uncultured beta proteobacterium
AAAGCACGAGGGGTTCGGGCTCCAATCGAATGCCAAACCGCTCGTATACGCTGGTTTGACCCGCAGGCCATCATGCTGCGCGAAGCCGCCCAGCGCTGGATTGCGCGCGCCGTGACCGGCGAAGTGACGCTGCAACTGCGCCGGGGCAACGACTACTCCATTCTGGACACCACCTCGCCCAACCTGACCTACCAGCCTGAGCGGCTGACCATGGAAAAAGGCGAATCCATGTTCTCACCGGCCGACCGTATTGGCCAGCTCACCATGCGTAACCTCGACATCGTGGACACGCGCGCCAAGCTGGGTATTTATGCCCAGACCGGCTTGCTGGGCCGCGATGCGGGCACGGACATGCTGGTCTTGGGCTTGACCAAAGAGTGAAATTGCCGTAAAAACTACTTTTTATAAAAAGTATGGAATATGGCAATCGAATTATTATTTCGAAAAAATGCGGTAGCCATGGGCGTGGCCTTCTCCCGGCGTCCCCTGCCGGGCGACCACCAGAGATTGCTTTAGTTTTTTCATGGAAAGCCGTTTAAGGGCCCTCCCCTTCACGTCCTGGCTTTTTGGCGCCGCAGCGGGCTTTGCACTGATCTTGGCGGTTCAGTTGGGCGCGGTGCTCCAAGTTCACCAAGGTCTGGCCGCCAGCAAGGCGCTGCACCGCGACACACCGGCCACACCGGCTGCTGCCCTGGAGTTGGAATTTTTGCAATTCCAACGCCTGCTGCAAATCCAACTCAACGACCCAGGCGCCAACGACTCCGCTGCGCTTGCTGTAGAAAATGACGCGCTGTTCACCCGCGTGCAGCTCCTGCGTCAGGACCCAGTGTGGAATGCTTTTTCTGCCGAGCCGCAGAACGCGGAACTGCTGCGCAGCGTGCACAGCATCCACGACCAAGTGGGCGCCGCTCTGACCCGCACGGCCGTGGACCTGGTGGCGTTGCGCAGCGTGGCCCAGACTGCAGGAGCAATCGCACCCCAACTGGTCGATTTTAAAAAGTCCGCCCAGGCCCGCGCCGATAGTCCGGTCGACACGCAAGCCGATCAGCTCGGCGCGTACGTGGCTGCCGTGGCAGGCCTGGCACTGTTGCAAGCGGCCGTGCTGTGCTTCGCTGGCATGGCCCTATACCGCCACAACCGCAAGCAAGTAAACGAGCAAACCAAGTCCTATGATTTAGCCGCCCACTTTCAGGAGAGTCAGCTCCAAGCCGAGCGCGCCAACCGGGGGAAAAGCCAATTTTTGGCCAATATGAGCCACGAGCTGCGCACACCATTTAACGGTATTTTGGGCATGCTCAGCCTGCTGAGCACCACGGGCCTGAGTACGCAGCAGGCGGATTATGTAAAGACCGCCAATGTGTCGGCCAGCCACTTGCTCAACGTACTCAATGATATTTTGGACGTCTCTGCACTAGAGGAAGGCAAGATCAGCATTCAGCGCGAGCCGGTGAACCTCCTCCAATTGCTGCATGAAATTGAAGAAACCACGCGGCCCCAGACCCAAGCCAAGAAGTTGGCTTTCAAGCTCACCAGGCACGGTCATATTCCCGATTGGGTCATCACCGACGGCACACGATTGCGGCAAATACTGTTTAACCTCATCAACAACTCCATCAAATTTACGCCGCAAGGCAGCATCACACTGACCGTATCAGGTACATCGCCAAAGACGCACGCTAATGGCCCGACTGCCACTGTAAACGTGTTGTTTGCGGTCGATGACACAGGGATCGGAATGGAGAGCGACGTGCTCGACCTCCTGTTTCAGCGCTTTTACCAGGTCGACAGTGGCGTGGCCCGCCAATACGGCGGCACCGGCTTGGGGCTGGAGATTTCGCAATCGCTCGCAGGCCTCATGGGTGGGAATATTGACGTCAAAAGCACGCCTGGCGCGGGATCGTGCTTTAGCCTTGAACTGCCTTTGCAACTGTGCCCGGCGCCGCCCAGCGCGTCGTCGTTTCCTACCGTTGGCCAATCCCCAGCGGCCGATGAATCGCACCACAGCTACCGCATCCTGGTGGCCGAAGACAACCCCGTCAACCGCAAATTTGTTGGTATCTTGCTCGAGCGCATGGGGTACCGCGCCACATTCTGTGAAAACGGCCTGCTAGCCGTGCAACAGCTGCAAGCAGAAGATTTTGATTTGGTGCTGATGGATGTCCATATGCCCGTGATGGACGGCTTGGCAGCAACCCGCGCCATCCGCGCACTGGCATCACCCGCAGCCCATGTGCCCATCATTGCCCTGACGGCTGACGTGATGAAGAATGCGCAGGAAGAGGCCGCTGCAGCCGGCGTGAGCTGCTTCGTCACCAAACCGGTGCACATGGCGCGACTGCAAGAGGCTATTAAACAACTGCTTGACGGTGCATGCGAAACAGCAGGGACGTCGCCAAGCAGTTTACAAGCCAGCGCCCTGCAAACCTAAGCGCGCGTCGATTGACCCGCAGGCACGGGCCCCATGCGCCTGCCCGCCAGGTACTGGGGCGCGATCGCCAACAAGGATGCAGGTGCAATACCCAGCGCCTCCAAGCCCGCCCAATCGCCGCTGGCCACGTTATCGATGCGCATGGAGTCCAAATTGTCCGAACTCATGAGCGGCTCGCCGGGCATCAGCCCCAGCATCGCCGCCTGCAGGTTCCCCATCCAGCAGGGCAAACCGATCACGGGGCGGCCCCGACCCTGGTTGATGCCGGCCATACAAGCAGCCATATGGACCAACTGGCGCAGGCTGTAGACCTGTGGACCTACCAATTCCAGAATACGCAGCTGGGGCGCCTGCGCCAGGCCCATGCAGACGGACTGAACCACTGCCTGCGCGACATCTTGCACCCAGACGGGTTGAAATCGCGCCTGGGCCCCAGCCAGGGGCATGACGGGGAAAACCCGTTGCAGTTTGGCAAACACGTTCAAAAACTGGTCGTGCGCGCCAAAAATCACGCTGGGGCGCAGCAAGGTCAGGCCCACAAGCACCCGGTCCACGCCCGGCGCCTGGCCCACAGACCCTGCCACCATGTCGTTGCCGGTGATCTCGATCAAGGCCATCTCCCCGCGACCCTTGCTGCGCAGGTAGTTGGAAGGACGGGTCTGAGGCGCCAGGTGGTCGGCGCCCAAGGCGCTGACGTGGACCAGGTGCCGCACACCCTGCAATTGGCAGGCGCGCGCGATGGCAGCGGGCAAGGCCACGTGCACGCGCTCAAACTTCGCAGCGCTGCCGTGCAACACAGCCACCAGGTTGACTACGGCGTCCACCCCCGACAAGGCCTGCGTGAGCGCGGCCTCGTTGTGAACATTGCATTCCAGCACCGTCAATGCCGGCAAATGCTGGATGGCGCGGGCATTGTGCGCGCGCCGGGTCAAAACGGTGACCCGCAAACCGGCACGAATGAGTTTTTCGCAGACATGGCTACCCACAAAACCCGTACCACCCAGCACCAAAATGTGTTTCATGGCTGCACTGTAACGGCCCTGCCGATGCGCAGTGCGCAAAGGGCCATGCCACCGCGCTACAAAACCACCGGTTCCATCTCCAGCAACAAGCCAAAGCGCTCGTAGACACTGGTTTGGATGGCGCGTGCCAGCGTCATGACCTCCCCGCCGGTAGCCCCGTTGCCACCGTGACCCGAACCCCGATTGACCAGGACCAGCGCTTGTTTTTCATACACACCGGCCTGGCCCACCGATTTGCCACGCCAACCGCAGGCATCGATTAGCCAACCCGCAGCCAATTTGACGGAGCCGTTGTCCAAACGGTAGTGCACGACCTTGGGGTCCCGTGCAATGATGTCGGCGCATTGCTCCGACGACACAGTGGGGTTTT
Organism: uncultured beta proteobacterium; assembly: GCA_903928325.1. Classification (GTDB taxonomy): domain Bacteria; phylum Pseudomonadota; class Gammaproteobacteria; order Burkholderiales; family Burkholderiaceae_C; genus Allorhodoferax. The sequence continues at coordinate 3,821 of CAIYQF010000060.1, forward strand.
TGAAAAAACTACCTGCATTTCCGATGCGGGCAGGGTCGGGCAGCTTGGCGCGCCGAATGTCGCACACCCAGTCAAAAATCTGCTGCGCCGTGGGGTGCGCGACGCCCGTCTCCACTTGCTTTTTTTCCAGATCCGCGTAGCCCAAAACCGGTTTCCAGGCTGTGGGCAGGGCAAAGCGTACCCGAAGGATCAGGGCCCGGTCTTTGAGCCCCAGCGAAGGCGCGGCCCCGCCGTGCTTGAAAACCGAGTCCCGGTAGCCAAACGCGCATTGCGCGGCATCCAGGGTAAAAACCTGGCCTGTGCGCAGGTCGATCGCGTCCAGCGAGTCAAAGCGGTCTTGCAACTCTACGCCATAGGCGCCGATGTTTTGCACCGGCGAGGCCCCCACGGTGCCGGGGATCAGCGCCATGTTTTCCAGACCCGGGTAGCCGTGCGTCAAAGTCCAGTCCACCAGTTCGTGCCAATCCACGCCTGCACCGGCCTCGATGATCCAATGCTTGTCGGTCTCTCTGGCCAGGCGCAGGCCGGGCACCTCCATTTTCAAAACCAGCGCTTTGACGTCTCCGGTCAATACGATGTTGCTGCCCCCGCCCAGCACCTGGCGCGGCAGCGTACTCAGCTGTGGATCGGCCAGCACGGCGCGCAGATCGCTTTCACCTCTGACCCGCACCAAAGCCACCGCTTTGGCAGCGATACCAAAGGTGTTGTAGGG
>CAIYQF010000061.1 GCA_903928325.1 uncultured beta proteobacterium
CTCCTTCGGTGGCGTCAGGTCCTTGATTTCGTAGCGCAACACCTTCACACCCCAGTTCAGCGCCGCTTCGTCAATGGCGGCTACGACTTGCGCGTTGATGATGTCGCGCTCTTCAAAGGTTTTATCGAGCTCCAGCTTGCCGATCACCGAGCGCAGCGAGGTTTGCGCCAACTGCGAGATGGCCACGATGTAGTTTGATGAGCCGTAGCTGGCCCGCATGGCGTCGGTCACTTGAAAGTACAGGATGCCATCGACCTGTAATTGGGTGTTGTCGCGCGTAATGCAAACCTGGCTGGCAATGTCCAGCGGGATTTCTTTGAGCACGTGTTTGTAGGCCACCCGGTCGATAAACGGCACCAAAAAGTTCAGCCCCGGCGTGAGCGTGCCCTGGTATTTGCCCAGCCGCTCAATCACCCAGGCGTGCTGCTGGGGAACCACCTTGATCGACTGTGTGACAAAAATCACAGCGACCACGAGAACAATGACAGCAATTTCCATATCAACCTCCGAATGAAGACTTTTCTACCACCAGGCGGCTGCCTGCGAGTTCGACCACGCGGTGTGCGCCGGGTGCGGGCACCACGCCAGGCCGGTGCACTGCGGTCCAGTCGGCGCCACGGTAGTGCACGTGGGCCGTGCCATCGGCCGCCCATGCGGCGATGGTGACGGCTTCACCAATGTCCATGTGCACATCGGGGTTGGCCTGGGCGCTGGGCTCGCGGGGCCGTCGGCGTTTGTATTGGTGCCATAGTGCCACCGCGCCGCCGCCCACGCCGGCTGCAACCAGCATCTGCGTCTGCGCCGGTGCGCCCACGCTGGCTGCCAAGGCTGCACCGGCCATTCCGAGGGCCAGCATCAGCAAATAAAAGGTGCCGCTGACCAGTTCAGCCGCCACGGCTACGCCAGTGGCCAGCCACCACAGCGTGGAATATTGCATTTCGCCTCCTCCGTAGATTGGTTTTTGGGGTTTGCCATTGTGGCTCTAAAGTGGTGCGGCGCAGCAAAAGTGACCTATTTAGTCCGTACACTTCGCGCTCGTTGCAATCTGTTGACCCCCTCGCTGGAGTGATTTGATGAAGTTTCGTTTCCCCATCATCATCATTGATGAAGACTTTCGTTCGGAAAACACCTCGGGTCTGGGTATCCGGGCCCTGGCCCAGGCCATTGAGTCCGAAGGGCTGGAAGTCTTGGGCGTCACCAGCTACGGTGATTTAAGCCAGTTTGCGCAGCAGCAAAGCCGCGCCAGCGCCTTCATTCTGTCCATCGACGACGAAGAGTTCACCCCCGGCCCGGACCTGGACCCCGCAGTGCTCAATTTGCGCCACTTTATTGAAGAAGTGCGGCGCAAAAACCTGGACGTTCCCATCTATGTGTACGGCGAGACCAAGACCAGCCGCCACATCCCCAACGACATCCTGCGCGAGTTGCACGGCTTCATCCACATGTTCGAGGACACGCCGGAGTTTGTGGCGCGCCACATCATCCGCGAGGCCAAGGGCTACTTAGAGGGCGTGCAG
>CAIYQF010000062.1 GCA_903928325.1 uncultured beta proteobacterium
GAAACCCCGGCCCTGAATACGAAGCCACGCGGCACAACGCGGGCTTTTGGTTTGCCGACGGCGCCGCGCGCGCGCTCAAAGCTTCGCTGGCGATGGACCGCAGCTACTACGGCCTGGTGGCGCGTACCAATTTTGCGGGCCAGCCTTTGTGGCTTCTAGAGCCACAAACCTTTATGAATCTTTCGGGTAAATCGGTAGCTGCCTTAGCGCAGTTTTTCAAAATAAACCCGGACGAAATATTGGTAGCCCACGACGAGCTGGATTTGCCACCCGGCGAGGCTAAGCTCAAATTTGGCGGCAGCCACGCTGGGCACAACGGGCTGCGCGACATCCACGCCCAACTGGGTACGGGCGACTACTGGCGCCTGCGCATAGGCGTTGGGCACCCGGGGCTGAAGTCCGAGGTGGTGTATTGGGTGCTAAAGAAACCATCACTGGACGACCGCATCGCCATGGACCAGTGCTTAGACCGCGCCCTGGCCGCCCTACCGGCCCTTTTGGCATCTGACATGAACAAGGCCATGCTACTGATTCACACCAGCCGGCCGCCCCGGCCCAAGCTGCCAAAACCAGAAGATGCCATGTTGAAAACTTTTCCCAAAATGGCAAAATGAACTACGGCGGCCAAAAAGCCGCCGTGTCCAAGCCAATCTGGGAGAGAAAATGAAAACATCGCCCTTCAGCGCGCAGTTCCACGCCGTGGTCATAGCACTCGCCTGCTTTTACGCTGCAGAGCCAGCGCACGCCCAAACCGTCTACAAGTGTGGCAACAACTACAGCGACACGCCTTGCCCGCAAGCGGTCAGCGTTCCCACCTCAGACCCGCGTACCCCGGCGCAAAAAACCCAAACCGACCGCGCCACCACCCAGGCGGCGACGCTCGCAGCGCAACTCGAAAAGTCCCGACACGCAGATGAAGCCGATGCCCTGCGACGCGCGCAGGCACAGGCCAAAGCGACAGCTTTGGCCGACAACATGACCAAAAAAAGCAAGCCCGACCCTGCGAATACGCCTCACAAAAAGGGCAAGAAAAACAAGGCGGCGCCATCAGCCGCGATGGAACAAGCGAGCAAGCCCCCGCTCAACAAGCCCAAAAAGCCGCAAGCGTTTACCACCACAGCCTCTGCGCGGACCCAACCCAAACCCTGAGGCGCCCGGTCCCGGGGCAGCGCCGTTGCCCGTCCTTTAGGCGCCGGCCAACGGGGCAGCGGTATCGGTAGTGACCGCCACCACCGCAATAGCCTGAAGACTACGGTATTTTTGCCACAGGGTGTCCCGGTCTTCCACAAAGGATGGGTTCACCGGAATGCAGGCCACCGGACAAACTTGCACGCACTGGGGCTCATCAAAATGGCCCACGCATTCGGTGCACTTGTGCGGGTCAATTTCGTAGATTTCGACCCCCATGTAAATCGCGTCGTTGGGGCACTCCGGCTCGCAGACGTCGCAGTTGATGCACTCGTCGGTAATGATCAGCGCCATCGCAACCCGCTCAAGTGCCCGGATGCAGTTTGGCCTGCAAGCGCGCCAGCACCGACGGCGCCACAAATTGCGCCACGTCGCCCCGCAAGGAGGCAATTTCGCGCACCAGAGTGCTGGAAATGTGCTGAAACCGGGTGTCTGGCGTCAAAAACACCGACTCAATACCCGGCACCAAGGCGCGGTTCATGCCCGCGAGTTGCGCTTCAAAATCAAAATCAGCCACCGAACGCACACCGCGCACCATGGCGCAGGCGCCGTGGCTGCGGGCAAATCCGGTGACCAGGCCGTCAAACGCCAGAACCTGCACATTCGACCAAGGCTGCACCACCTCGGCCACCGCTGCCAGGCGTTCATCTAGGCTGAACATCGTTTTCTTGTGGTGCGCCACGGCCACGGCCACGATCACCCGGCCAAACAGGCGGGCGGCGCGGCGAATCAGGTCTTGGTGGCCCAAGGTGATCGGGTCAAAGGTGCCGGGGTAGACGGCAATCGTTGCAGCTACGGCGGGGGCACTGGCGACATCGGCGTGGACCATGGTCAAGCTCCGGGTGAAGTTTCAGGCGATAGGGTTGGCGCTAATGGTTCGATGGCAGCGGCTTGCGCGGCAGCCAACTCGGCCGGCGTGGCAACGCGCAGCAGATGCGCATGCACCGCACCGGCCTTGAGATGGCGGTGCAGCACCAGGCCCAGCGGCGCGAGTTGGTCTGCGGTCCAGGCGCGGGGGCCTTCGAGGTAAATCCAACCCTGAGGCGCCACCGCACGGGCCGCAGCGGCCAGTGCAGGCTCACCAAGCGCGGAGTCAAACGGCGGGTCGAGAAAAATGACGTGCTGGCTTTGCGGGGCGGCCTGGCGCAGGGCCGCCACGCCGTCGCCGCGCTGCACTTGCACGTGGTGGGCTGCGAGCTGGGTCTGGGTGCGTTTGAGCTGATCGATCAGCGCGCTGTCTTGCTCCACCAGCACCACGTCTTGCGCGCCGCGCGAGGCGGCCTCAAAACCCAGTGCGCCGGTGCCGGCAAACACATCGACGCAGCGCATGCCGCGCAAATCCTGGCCCAGCCAGTTGAACAGGGTTTCGCGCACACGGTCGGGCGTGGGGCGCAGGCCGGGTTTGTCGGCGACTTTGAGTTTGGTGCGCTTCCACAGGCCGCCGATGATGCGGATTTCGTGGCTGCGCTGCACTTGGGGGCCGTGCTTGTGCACAGGGACGCGGGGCTTTTTCGGTTTCATGGAGCCTATTGTCGGGCTTGTCGGCCCAGACCACGCATCGCAACGCTAGACCACCGCGTTTTGCGGGTAGCCTGGGCCGACAAACAACGGATGCCCAATCCCCTCGGCGGCAAATGCCC
>CAIYQF010000063.1 GCA_903928325.1 uncultured beta proteobacterium
GGGCGGCCAAACAGGCCGACCTGGGCGATGTAGGGCGGGCGCATGCGCGGCTCGCCGCGTTTGCCCTCAATGCTCTCGATCATGGCGGACTCTTCACCGCAGATATAGGCGCCAGCGCCCCGGCGCAGCTCAATGTGCGGCAGCTTGCAGGGCGGGTGGGCGCGCAGCTTGGCCAACTCGGCTTCCAAGATGGCGCGGCAGCCGTGGTATTCGTCACGCAAGTAGATGTAGCAGGCGTCAATGCCTACCACCTGCGCGGCGACCAGCATGCCCTCCAGAAAACGGTGCGGGTCGCGTTCCAGGTAGGTGCGGTCTTTGAAGGTGCCGGGTTCGCCCTCGTCGATGTTGACCGCCATGAGTTTGGGCGCGGGCTGGTCGCGCACGATGCGCCATTTGCGCCCTGCCGGAAAGCCTGCGCCGCCCAGGCCGCGCAGGCCCGAGTCTTCCATGGCTTTGACAATGTGTTCGGGGTCTTGGCTGCCAGCGGCCAAAGCGGTGGCCAGCGCGTAACCGCCTTGGGCGATATAGGCATCCAGTCCCACATAGGCAGGTGCGATTTCTATGCTGATGGTGGGTGAAACCGGCATTTCAGCGAAAGCAGCGGCATCAAATTGTGCGTGGTCAGCAGCCGCCGGGTGGTCTTTGGCCTGGGCGCTTACCGCCTGGGCTACGGACTCGAGCGTGGCAAAAGGCACCGGGTTTTGGTGCACCACCACGGCCGGGGCTTGTTCGCAGCGGCCAATGCAGGGGGCGGCGACCACGCGCACGTCGTCGCGGCCCAAAATTGCGGGCAATCTCGCCAGCAAATCCTGCGCACCGGCCAGCGTGCAGCTCAGGCCGTCGCACACCCGCACCGTCAGACCAGGGGCCGTGGCGTCGCCCTTGAGCACTTCAAAGTGGTGGTAGAAAGTTGCCACCTCGTAGACCTCAGCCATCGGAATGTTCATGTCCTTGGCCAGCGCCACCAGGTGGCGGTCGTGCAAGGCGCCAAAACTGTCGTTGAGCACGTGCAGGTGCTCGATCAGCAGGTCGCGCCGGTGCGGCCCAGTGCCCAAGAGCGCACGCACCTCAGCCACGGCGGCGTCATCGGCCTGGCGGCCTTTGAGCTTGCTTGTGCTGCGGATGCGCTGGCGCATGTCGTCCACCGAGGCCAGGGCCACGGCAGGTGATGCGGGGGAAGTAGGTGGTTTTGATGTTTGCATGGGGTGAAACCAAAGGTGTGCTCGTGCGCGCAATTTTGGTGCACGTTGAAGCAGAAAGCCCCGGCATCGCAAAAAATTTGCGACTTCAGGGCTTTTAGGGAGCGCTAAAAATACTAAGCGAAGAACTTGGCCACGCTTTGCAGGGTGCGATAGACCCCCCACGCCAATGGGATACCCACGGCCGCCCAGGCCAGCCAGACGACCGTCGGGCTCACAGTGTCTGAGCCCGTGGCGTCGCCGCTGCGCACCATCTCCGACGCGCTGGCCCGCTCGTGGGCCAGGCGCTTTTCTTCGGCCAGCTCGGCGTCGGTCATAAACCACTTGGCATCCAGCGGCTTGACCAGCAAGTTGCAAACCAAGCCCACCACCAGCATGCCCACCAGGATGTACATGGTCTGGTTATAAACCTGCTCGCGCGGGATGCCAAGACCGAGTTGGTATTCACGCATGTAGTTCACCACCACCGGGCCCAGCACGCCGGCCGTGGCCCAGGCGGTGAGCAAGCGGCCATGAATGGCACCCACCATCTGCGTGCCAAAAATGTCGGCCAAATAGGCCGGCACCGTCGCAAAGCCGCCGCCGTACATGCTCAAAATAATGCAAAACGCCGACACGAACAAGACAATGCTGCCCGCTGCGGCGCTGCCTGGCACACTGAAGTACATGGCGCCACCGAGCACAAAGAACACGATGTAGGTCAGCTTGCGGCCCAGCTTGTCCGACAGGCTGGCCCAGAAAAAGCGCCCGCCAATGTTAAAAAGGCTCAGCAGCGCAGTAAAGCCAGCAGCCACAGTGGCAATAGCCTTCAACTGGTCTTTGTCGAGTTCGCCAAACTTGGCCGGAATGCCGATCAAGGTGCCGCCGAACACCTCTTGCAACATGGGCGAGGCCATGCCGATCACGCCGATACCGGCGCTCACGTTCATGCACAGCACCATCCAAATCAGCCAAAACTGCGGAATGCCCCATACCTTGCTGACGTGCACGTGGCGTTGGGTGATCATGGTGTTACTCACCTGGGCGGGCGGTGGGGTCCAACCGCTTGGCTTCCAGCCGGTCTCCGGCACGCGGTAGCCAAAGGCGCCGGCCATCATGAACACAAAGTAGACCAGAGCCATCACCACAAAGGTTTGCATCACACCCACGTCGGTGGGGGTGGCGAAGTGCTTCATGAGGTCAGCCGCCAGGGGCGAGCCGATCATGGCGCCGCCGCCAAAACCCATGATCGCCATGCCGGTGGCCATGCCGCGGCGGTCCGGGAACCACTTGATCAGCGTGGACACGGGCGAGATATAGCCCAGACCCAGTCCAATGCCGCCAATGATGCCGGAGCCCACAATCATCATCCAGAACTGGTGCAGGTACACGCCCAGCGCCGAGAACAGCATGCCGCCGCACCAGCACAGCGCTGACACCACACCGGCCTTGCGCGGACCGACCCGCTCCAGCCAGCCGCCCCAGATGGCAGCGCTCGATCCCAGCAGAACAAAAAACAGGGTGTACATCCAGCCCAGGGTGCTAATTTGCCAGTCACAGGTGGTGGTGAAAAGCTGGCCAAAAAAGCCTACATCGGGCCCACATTTGATCGCTTCCTTGATGCCCAGCGCCTTGGACAAGGGCAACCAAAACACAGAAAAGCCATAGGCCATTCCGATACAGAGGTGGATGGCCAGGGCCGCGGGTGGCACCAGCCAGCGGTTAAAGCCGGGGCCGGCAATGATGCGCTCTTTGTCTAGCAAACCGGGGGAATCGGTCGTCATGGGTGAACTCCTGTCTTTTGTGTGGGTAGAAGCGAGGCCAATAGGCTCTTGGCTCGCGGTTATCGCGGCCTCTATCCAGAGGACTGCGACGCGCGCCAGTATCCGGCGGCCATGCTTACAAAACTTTACAAAGACTGGCAACCCAAGGGTAAACCCCGAAAATTGCTACCGCACAGGCGCCTCAGGTTGTTTTGGAAATGGTGATGCTGGGGAACTTGCTAGAGAAGTCTTTGTTCTTGGCGGCGATGGCCACCGCCACCTTGCGCGCCACGGCTTTGTAAAGCGCGGCCACGTCGCCCTCTGGCTCTGCCACCACGGTAGGGCGGCCGCTGTCGGCCTGCTCGCGGATCGACATGGCCAAGGGCAAGGCGCCCAGGTAGTCCATGTCGTACTCGGCGGCCATGTTTTTACCGCCATCGGCGCCAAAGATGTGCTCTACGTGGCCGCAGTTGCTGCACACGTGCACCGCCATGTTTTCCACGATACCCAAAATCGGCACGCCCACTTTCTCGAACATCTTGATGCCTTTTTTGGCGTCCAAGAGCGCAATGTCTTGCGGCGTGGTGACGATGACCGCGCCGGTCATGGGCACGCGCTGGCTCAAGGTGAGCTGAATGTCGCCCGTGCCCGGGGGCATGTCCACCACCAGGTAGTCGAGTTCTTGCCAATGGGTTTGGCGCAGCAGCTGCTCCAGCGCCTGGGTCGCCATGGGGCCGCGCCAGATCATGGCCTCGTCCTGGGCCACCAAAAAACCGATGGACATGACCTGCACGCCGTAGTTGACCAGGGGCTCCATGGTCTTGCCATCCTCAGATGCTGGTTTGCCCGTGATACCCATCATCATGGGCAAGCTCGGGCCGTAGATATCGGCGTCAAGCAGGCCCACGCGCGCGCCCTCAGCGGCCAAGGCCAGTGCCAAATTGACCGCCGTGGTGCTCTTACCCACGCCGCCTTTGCCCGAGGCCACGGCCACGATGTTTTTTACGCCGGGTAGCAGTTGCACGCCGCGCTGCACCGCGTGGGCGGTGACGTTCAGGCGCGGCTCGATTTCGACGTGCACCACGCCTTCAACCGTCTGCGCGGCAGCGGCCAAGGCCTGGCAAAAATCGGGGATCTGGCTTTGGGCCGGATAGCCCAGCTCCAAATCAAACTGCACGGTGTCGCCTTGCAAGCGCAGGTTTTTGATGCATTTGGCGCTGACAAAGTCTTTGCCGGTATGGGGGTCGATGACGGTCTTGAGGACTTCAAGAACGGCCTGTTCGCTTGCTGCCACTACACACTCCTCTAAATTGGTTTGCGCCCGAGTCTAGCTGTAGCACCAAAGGCCTTTGGTGGTATGGTTTAAGCAGCATCTCAACCGCACGGGCGCCGCACCGTGCGCCACAACCCGAGCCCTCCATGCCGCAACCGCCGCCTTCGCACCCAATTACCGGACTGGTACTCACCGGCGGTGGCGCCCGCGCGGCCTACCAGGTGGGCGTGTTGCAAACGATTGCCGCCATCCGCCGTGAGTGCGGTTTGACCGACGGGCCCAACCCGTTTCCAGTCATCACGGGCACGTCCGCCGGCGCCATCAATGCCGCAGCCCTGGCCTGCGGGGCCGACAACTTCGATACGGCAGTGCACAAAATCGCCCACACCTGGGAGCACATGCACGCCGAAACGGTCTACCGGGCAGACAGCCTGGGCTTGCTGCGCACCGGCGCCAAGTGGTTGGGCGTGTTGACGCTGGGCTGGACGCTGGCGCGCTGGCGGCGCATCAAGCCGCGCTCTTTGCTGGACAACACCCCACTAGAGGGTTTGCTCAGCCGCCTGGTGCCCTTGCGCCGCTTGCACCACACCATCCGCAAGGGCAATTTGCGGGCACTGGCCATCACGGCGTCAAGCTATAGCTCGGGCCAGCATGTAACGTTTTTTCAGGGCATACGGGGTCTGCAACCCTGGGAGCGCTCGCAGCGCTTTTCGCTTCGCGCCGTTATTACCCAGGCCCATTTGATGGCCTCGTCGGCCATTCCCTTTGTGTTCCCGGCCAAGGCCCTGCACCTACGCTCCCGCCTGGAATACTTTGGCGATGGTTCCATGCGCCAAAGCGCGCCCCTGTCACCGGCCATACGCCTGGGGGCTGAGCGCGTGCTGGTCATAGGCGCCGGGCGCATGGCCGAGCCGCCAGCCAGCGTCGACCCTCAGCCGCCCAGCCAATACCCGTCGCTGGCGCAAATAGCCGGGCACGCCCTGTCAAGTATCTTTTTGGACGCGCTGGCCGTGGACATTGAGCGCATGCGGCGCATCAACCAGACCATCTCCCTGGTGCCCCCGGCACTGCGAGCAGCCAGCGCGCTGCGCGAAATCCAGGTGCTGGTGATCGCCCCCAGCCAGCGCCTGGAC
>CAIYQF010000064.1 GCA_903928325.1 uncultured beta proteobacterium
ATGTTCACCATGAAGTCGAGCTGGTCATTGCCCTCGGCCAGGGGGGCTCCGACATCCCGGTCGCAACAGCGCTTGAGCACGTCTATGGCTATGCCCTGGGCCTGGACATGACCCGGCGCGACCTGCAGCGCGCCATGGGTGACGAGAAAAAACCCTGGGAGATCGGCAAGAGCTTTGACCGCTCGGCGCCCATTGGGCCGCTGCACCAGGTGGCGTCCACCGGGCACTTCACGCAGGGCGCGATTTGGCTCAAAGTCAACGGTCAAATCAAGCAAAGCGCCAATTTGAACCAAATGATCTGGTCGGTGGCCGAGCAGATTGCCAAGTTGTCTGAGGCGTTTGAGTTGTTTCCCGGCGACATCATTTACTCGGGCACGCCGGAGAACGTGGGCCCCGTGGTGCGCGGCGACGTGATTGAAATGCACATTGACGGCCTGCCCAACCTGAGCGTAAAAATTACCTAGGTAGCGGCACTTTTTTGCCCCTAGCGGCGGCGTGCGGGCAGTGCGCTTTAGGCAGAGACGTCAAAATAGCGGCCTGTAAAGCCACCGACAAAGCCCGTTTTTGTCGGCGCTTTGCTGCTGCTATCGTGGGTGCGCGTGGGCAGGCCGAAGCCTTTGAAGGCCTTGGGGTTGTCGGCCTGCATGTCTATGGCCAGGCGCAATGCCAAGGGCAGGTTGCTGCTTTGCAAGGCCGACCCGATGCGGCCCAGACTGGCGTTGTGGGCCAGGTCGGCGTCGGTGGCAACCAGCGCGGTAAAGGCCAGGCGCGCTGCGTCAATGGGGCCGGTTTGCAGGGCGCTGAACAAAGCGCGCATGCGCAACTCCCGCCGTCGCCGGCGCTCGTCGCTGCCATCGCTGTGTCCACCCGAGTGGGTTTCCCAGTGCAGGGCAGTGATTTCAAAGTCATTGGCCATGTCTGCTTCTCCTCGTGTTAGGGGCGCATTGCGCAGCGCCCCCGAGAGTCGCGTGGGACGGTCAAAACCCCGTATTCCCCGCGCGGCAACCGCAACCTGTGTCAAAGTATTGACGCTAGCCTGGGCAACAGCATAGACCGTGCCATGTGCTTCTTTGGCAGGTCTGCCGCCCCTGTTTCCCTCCTGTACGGCATGCACCGGAACAGGCAGAATCGGCCCATGAACTCCCAAGCCCTTGCGCCGTCTTTGCCCGCAGACGATGTGCTGCGCGTTCCCTTGCACAACGAGGTGCACGCGCGGCCCCCGGCAAATTTGCAGTTGCCCACCCTGGTGGTGCTGGTGGCCGTGCTCAATGCCAACGTGTCGCGCCAACAAGAGTGGGAGCACCTGTGCCAACTGCCGGGCCAAAGCGAACTCGCTTTGCAGGGACTGAACGACAATTTTTTGCGCCTGCGCCTCGAAGGCTGCACGGTGAAGTGGGAGCGACACACCGAGTTCACCCGCTACTCCATCGTGCAGTTGCTTGGCGCATCGGATGCGGTGCACCGCACGGCCAACCTGGCAGCCGATCTGGCCGTGTCGGCGCAGTGGCTGCGCGGCATTCCGGGCCACACGGTGGCGGCGGTGCAACTGGCCCTGGTGCACGGGGACTTGGACAACAGTGCGGCCTGCATGGATCAAGCCCAGGAGTGGTTGGGCGGGACCGATGTGGTGGCCTCTTTGCTGGGTAACGGGCACTCGTGTGCATTTACTGAGTTTCGCATCGGCGCCGACGGTTTTGAACGCATGCTGGTGGTGGCGCCTTTGGGCACCAGCCCGGCGCGTGCGGGGCGCATATCGCAGCGCCTGCTCGAACTCGAAACCTACCGTCTCATGGCTTTGCGTGGCCTGCCTGTGGCCAAGCAGCTTAGCCCCCTGCTGGCGCAGGCCGAAGGCGCGCTCGCGGGTATTACTGCCCGGCTGGAGAATAAGTCCGCGTCCGACCAGGAACTGCTTGACGACCTGGTTGCCTTGGCTGCGCGGGTCGAGCGCAGTATCGCCGAGCACAGCTACCGGTTTTCTGCCACCCAGGCCTACCACGCACTGGTGGGGCAGCGCATTGCCGATTTGCGCGAAAAAGTACTCCCCGGCAGCCCCACGATTGGCGAATTCATGCAGCGCCGACTCTCACCTGCCATTGCAACGGTGGCCGCCACCGCCCAGCGATTGGCCACCCTTTCGGAACGGGTGTCGCGCACAAGCGCGCTCTTGCGAACCCGCGTGGACATTGCCACTGAACAGCAAAACCAGCAACTGCTGGAAAAGCTCACCCGTGGGCAAGAAATGCAGCTGCGCCTGCAAACCACGGTGGAAGGCCTGTCGATTGCTGCTATCTCGTACTACGTGGTTAGCCTCTTGTACTACGGCGCCAAGGCGCTCAAGGCGGCGGGTTTGCCGGTCAATCCCGACATTGCCTCGGGCCTGGTGATGCCATTGGTGCTGTGGGGCGTCTGGCGCATGACGCGGCGCATCCATGCGGCATTGCGTTCCAAGTAGCGGCGGGCTACTTTCCCGTCAGTGCGCGCCGTAACCCATGGTTTGCGGCAGCCACAACACGATTTGCGGGAAAAACGTCATGGCCAGTAGCAGGGCCAGCAGCATCAGCAAAAAGGGCCAGCCCTCGCGCATCATGTCGCCAATCGGGATGCCGGTGAGCGCCTTGGTCACGAAAAGCAGCATGCCAAACGGTGGGTGGATCAGGCCGATCATCATGTTGAGCACCACAAGCACGCCGAAGTGCACCAGATCCACGCCCAGCAGTTTGGCCGCCGGCAGCAGCATGGGCACAAACACCAGCAGTAAGACCGACACATCCAGAAAGCAGCCCAGCGCGAGGAACAAAACATTGACCAGCAACAGAAACTGCAGCTGCG
>CAIYQF010000065.1 GCA_903928325.1 uncultured beta proteobacterium
CAAAAGCATCAAAAATGGCATGTACGCCACCAACTTTGGCGGCGGCCAGGTGGACATTACCTCGGGCAAATTTGTGTTTTCTGCCAGTGAAGCCTATTGGGTGGAAAACGGCAAAATTTTGTACCCGGTCAAAGGCGCCACCATCGTGGGCAGCGGCCCGGAATGCCTGAAACGCGTGAGCATGATTGGCAACGACATGCGCTTGGACAGCGGCGTGGGCACCTGCGGCAAAGACGGCCAAAGCGTGCCCGTGGGCGTGGGCCAACCCACCCTGCGCATCGACGGCCTGACGGTGGGCGGCACCGCGTAAGCGGGTATCAGCGAGGCTTGGGTTTGCGTCCGTTCCTCGCGGGGGCCCGCGACACCATTCCCATGCTGGTGGGCGCCGCGCCCTTTGGACTGATCTTTGGCACCCTGGCCATTGCAAGCGGTCTGCCGGTGTGGCTGACCCTGGGCTTTTCGGCGCTGGTGTTTGCCGGATCGTCGCAGTTTGTCGCGGTCAGCCTGATTGGCAGCGGGGCGGCCTTGCCGGTCATCTGGTTGACCACTTTTGTGGTCAACCTGCGCCACGCGCTGTACAGTGCCACCTTGCTGCCCTACGCCCGCGCCTTGCCCGCGCACTGGCGCTGGGCCCTGGCCTTTTGGCTCACCGATGAGACCTTTGCCGTTGTGGAAAACCAACTGCGCAACCACACCAGCCTGCAAGACGGTGCGCGCTATTGGCTGGGCTCTTCGCTGGCCATGTACTTGAACTGGCAGATTTGGACGCTGGCGGGTGTACTGCTGGGCCAAATCGTTCCGGGCTTGGCCACCTTGGGCCTGGACTTTGCCATGGTCGCCACTTTTGCCGCCATTGTGGCGCTGCAGTTGCGCGACAGGCCGGTGCTGTTTGCGGCTTTGGTGGCGGGCACGGTAGCACTGCTGGCGCGTGGCTTGCCTTACAAATTGGGGCTGATGCTGGCGGCCGCTGCCGGGGTGGGCGCAGGCATTCTGGCTGAGGCTGCGCTGGGGCGTGCCGAAAGCCTGCCCGCTGACGAGGGCGCAGTTTGAACACCGACGCTGCGCTGACCTTGTTGGGCATGGTGGCCGTGACCTACGGTATCCGGCTGAGTTTTCTGGTCTTTGGCCACAGCTTAACCTTCCCGTCCTGGCTGGAGCGCGCCCTGCGCTATGTGCCCGCCGCCGTGCTGACCGCGCTGGTAGTGCCCATGGCGCTGGCGCCCCAAGACGCAATCGACCTGTCCTTGCACAACGCCTACCTGCCAGGCACCGCAGCGGCGGTGGCCTTGGCACTGTGGAGCCGCCAAACTCTTACTGCCATCGTCGGCGCCTTTGTGGTTTACGGCCTGTGGCGCTGGCTGGTGGCGTGAGACAGAGGCAAAAGTCACTTGTGCTACATTGCCGCCATGCATTGCGCCGCTTTTTTCTTTCGCTATTTTTACTTCTCCAACGCCGCTGGCGGTAGAGAGTTCTGAACGTAGCTGAAAAAAAACGTCCCGATACTTCATCAACCGCCGGCCTCCCCGGCGGTTTTTTTATGCTTTTTTGACTTTGATTGACTGCTTAAGGAGCTTTTCCCCATGACCGCAAGCGCTGACCGCACCAGCACCACCGACGACGAACGCATCAAGGACATCACCGTGCTACCGCCCCCCGAACACCTGATCCGCTTCTTCCCCATCAGTGGCACTGCCGTCGAAACCCTGGTGTCGGGCACGCGCCGGCGCATCCAAAGCATCATGGCGGGCAAGGACGACCGGCTGCTGGTCATCATTGGCCCCTGCTCCATCCACGACCCAGCCGCCGCGATGGACTACGCGCGCCGCCTGGTGGAGCAACGCGCCCATTACGCCGACACGCTGGAAATCGTGATGCGCGTGTATTTTGAAAAGCCACGCACCACAGTGGGCTGGAAAGGCCTGATCAACGACCCCTACCTGGACGAGAGCTTTCGCATCGACGAAGGCCTGCGCATCGCCCGCCAGTTGCTGATCGACATCAACCGCCTGGGCCTGCCCGCAGGCAGCGAGTTCTTGGATGTGATTTCTCCGCAGTATCTGGGCGACCTGATCGCCTGGGGCGCGATTGGTGCGCGCACCACCGAGAGCCAGGTGCACCGCGAACTGGCGTCTGGCATTTCGGCACCCATTGGCTTTAAGAACGGCACTGACGGCAACATCAAAATCGCCACCGACGCCATTCAGGCCGCCGCCGGGGGCCACCACTTTTTGTCGGTGCACAAGAACGGCCAGGTCGCCATCGTGCAAACCCAGGGCAACCCGGACTGCCATGTAATTCTGCGCGGCGGCAAAGCGCCCAACTACGACGCCGCCAGCGTAGAAGCCGCCTGCCAGGACCTGGTCAAGGCCCAATTGCAGCCCACCCTGATGGTGGACTGCAGCCACGCCAACAGCAGCAAACAACATGAAAAGCAGCTCGATGTCGCCCGCGACATAGCCGCCCAAGTGTCTAGCGGCTCAACCCGCGTGTTTGGCGTGATGGTGGAAAGCCACCTGCACGCGGGCGCACAAAAGTTCACGCCGGGCAAAGACAAACCCGCAGCCTTGTCCTACGGCCAAAGCATTACCGACGCCTGCCTGGGCTGGGACGATTCGCTGGAAAGCCTGGAAGTGCTGTCGCAGGCGGTGAAAGCGCGCCGCGTGCGGCGTAACGCGGCGACCTGAGCGGCGCTGAATCGCCCTGGGCTTGACGCCAGGGCGATGATTGAGCCCTAAGGTTGATGTCGGCGCCCTGCCCGGCGCTCAGGCCCGCCCCGCTTCAACGGGGCCGCTGCTTACCTGGCCCGTAAAAGCGCAGCGATTTTGTCGTGCACCCCGCCAAAGCCGCCATTGCTCATGCACAAAATATGGTCGCCGGGACGCGCCTGAGCGGCCACCTGCGCCGCCAGAGCGTCGATAGTGGGCGACACCTGCGCGCGCGCGCCCATGGGCAGCAACGCTTCTGTGGCGTCCCAACCCAGACCGCCGCCGTGGCAAAAGGCCAGGTCCACCTCTTCCAGACTCCAGGGCAGTTGTGCCTTCATGGTGCCGAGTTTCATGGTGTTGGAGCGCGGCTCGAACACCGCCAAAATGCGCGCCGCCCCCACGCTGCGGCGCAATCCGTTCACCGTGGTGCGGATGGCGGTGGGATGGTGGGCAAAGTCGTCGTACACCGTCACGCCACGCAACGTGCCAAGCACCTCAAGGCGACGCTTCACGCCCTTGAAACGGGCAAGCGCCTCCAGCCCTATCTCCACCGGCACGCCGGCATGACGCGCCGCGGCAAGTGCGGCAAC
>CAIYQF010000066.1 GCA_903928325.1 uncultured beta proteobacterium
CGCGCGCTGATCGTAGAGGCCACGGGCAAGCCGGTCACCCTTTCAACCGAGCTGTCCTCTTCGCTGGACGCGCCCCGGCGGGCGCTCACCGCCACACTCAACGCACGCCTGATTGCCCGCGTCTCGGGCCTGATCGACGCCGTGGGGCGCTCCATGGCGCAACTCGGGGTGGTCTGCCCGCTGATGATCGTCAAGGGCGACGGCAGTCTGGCCTTGGCGCACAGCGTCGCGACCCGGCCCATCGAGACCGTGCTCTCTGGCCCTGCGGCCAGCTTGGTGGGCGCGCAATGGCTATCCGGCCTGCAAAGTTTCATCATGTCCGACATGGGCGGAACCACCACCGATTTGGGCGTGCTGATCGACGGCCGGCCCAAGGTGAATGAGGACGGCGCCGAAGTGGGCGGCTGGCGCACCATGGTGCGGGCCATCGACGTGCGCACCATCGGCTTGGGCGGCGACAGCGAAGTGGCGCTGGGCGCGGCGGGCAAGCTCACCATCAACCCCCAGCGCATCGTGCCCGTGTCCCTCTTGGGCGCGCGCTATCCGCAGGTGCTGGCGATGTTGCAGGCCGATCTGGCCGATGTGGATGGCGGCGGCGCCCTGCACGGGCGCTTTGTGCTGCTGCCATTTGGCGCGCGCGCCGGGGCCACGACCGCTGAGCTGCCCGCGCGCGAGGCCGAAGTCTTGCGCCTGGTAACCGAGGCGCCGCAGCCTATGCGCAAACTCGCCACTTCGCTGCACGCGCAGCGTGCCATTGCCGCTTTGCAAAAAAAGGGCTTGGTGCAGGTGGCGGGATTCACGCCCTCGGATGCCGCCCATGTGCTCGATTTGCAGGCCAATTGGTCCAAACCTGCTGCCGTATTGGCCGCGCAACTGGGCTGCCGCCTGCGCGAGATGAAATTTCCCACGCCCGAGCGCACCCAGGCCTATGCCCAGTTGGTGTGGAGTGAAACCGTGCGCCTGACGGCCAAAGCCATTTTGGACACCGCTTGCGGCTTTACCCTGCCCGAGGACAAGCTGGTGCAGGCCGTGTGCAGCGGCACGCCCCGCGTCGGTCTGACCCAGGTCAGTCTGCGCCCCCGCGTGCCGGTGGTGGCGGTGGGCGGGCCGGTGAAGGTGTATTACGGCGAAGTGGGCCAGCGCCTGGGCTGCGAGATGGTGTTTCCGCCGTTTTGCGACGTGGCCAACGCCGTGGGCGCGGCCACCGGGGTGGTCGCGCACGCGGTGCGGGTGGAAGTGCACGGCGACGGCAGTGGTGTGTTTCGCCTGCATTCCACCGTGGGCAGCCAGCAATTCACCAACGCCGCGCTGGCGCTGGAGGCGGCTACCGCATTTGCCCGCCAAAGCGCCCTGGACGCGGTGCGCGCCATGGGCGCGGCCGACCCACAGGTGCAAATCCAGGTCAGCAAGAGCTATTTTCCCAACGCCGTGGACGACCGCGGCCTCATGGAAGCCGTGGTGTTGGCCGAAGGCATGGGTCGGCCTTGAGTACCTTCCCATCCCAATGCACCAATTTGTGGCGATTATGGGGGGCCGACTGGCGTGTCTCTTGCTTGCCCTTAGGGTAAACAGGCCCTGCCTCCTTACCCTTGCGCGATTAACCCCGCCTTTTCCGCGACTGTGAAACCCCGACCATGTCCATCCACGTAGCCCTGCACCACGTCACCCATTACACCTACGACCGCCCGGTTCAGCTTGGACCGCAGGTGATACGCCTGCGCCCGGCGCCGCACGCGCGCAGCCGCATCCTGTCGTACAGCCTGCGCATCGAGCCGGCCGAGCATTTCATCAACTGGCAGCAAGACCCGTTTGCCAACTTCCAGGCGCGCCTGGTATTCCCCAAAAAGACCACCGAGTTCAAGGTCACGGTGGACCTGGTGACCGAGATGGCGGTGTTTAACCCCTTTGACTTCTTTGTCGAGCCCTCGGCCAAGGAAGTGCCGTTCAAATACAGCGAGGCCTTGCAGGACGAGTTGCAGTCCTACCTGGTCAAGCTGCCACGGGCGCCCCATTTCAAAAAATATCTGGCCGGTTTGGACCGCAAGCGCCAACGCAGCATCGACTTCTTGGTTCACACCAACCAGCGCCTGCACCAAGACATCAGCTACCTCATCCGCATGGAACCCGGCGTGCAAACGCCCGAAGAAACGCTCACCCTGCGCAGCGGCTCGTGCCGTGACTCCGCCTGGCTGCTGGTGCAGCTTTTTCGCCACATGGGGCTGGCAGCGCGCTTTGTGTCGGGTTATCTGATTCAGCTCACGCCCGACGTCAAGTCGCTCGACGGACCCAGCGGCACCGAGGTCGATTTCACCGACCTGCACGCCTGGTGCGAGGTGTATTTGCCCGGCGCGGGGTGGATTGGCCTGGACCCCACCTCGGGCCTGCTGGCCGGTGAAGGCCATATTCCACTGGCCTGCACGCCTGCGCCCTCGGCCGCCGCGCCCATAGAGGGCCTGATGGACGAGGCGGAAGTCACTTTCCACCACGAGATGTCGGTCACCCGCGTCCACGAGTCCCCGCGCGTCACCCGCCCTTACAGCGACGAACAATGGGCCGCCGTACTGGCCCTGGGCGAGCAAGTGGACAAAAAACTCGCGGCCGGTGACGTGCGCCTGACCATGGGCGGCGAACCCACCTTTGTGGCGGTGAACGACCGCGACGCTGCGGAGTGGAACACCGACGCCCTGGGCCCGACCAAGCGCGGCCTGGCCACCGAGCTGGTGCACAAGCTGCGCGCGCAATACGGACAAGGCGGCTTTTTGCACTTTGGCCAAGGCAAGTGGTACCCCGGCGAACAACTACCGCGCTGGGCGCTGAGCATTTACTGGCGCGCCGACGGCCAACCTTGCTGGCAAGACCCGGCCCTGTTTGCCGACGAACGCGTGCCCAGCGCCTACACGGCCGCCGACGCGCGCCGCTTTATCGACAGCCTGGCCACCCGCCTGGCGGTCCCCAAAGACCACATCTTGGCCGGGCATGAGGACGCCTGGTACTACCTTTGGCGCGAGCGCCGCCTGCCGGTCAATGTGGACCCGTTTGACGCGCGCCTGGACGACGAACTGGAGCGCGCCCGCCTGCGCCGCGTGTTCTCGCAGGGCCTGGAGGCCGAGGTGGGCTACATCCTGCCCCTGCGACCGTTTGAAGCCGACCCGCAGCGCACCAACCTGGTGGGCCCCCCGCGTCCAGGCCCCGACCCGCAGTGGCAGACCGGGCGCTGGTTTGTTCGCGATGAGCGCCTGTATTTGATGCCCGGCGACTCGCCCATGGGCTGGCGCTTGCCGCTCGATTCCTTGCCGTGGATCGCTCCCACCGACCGGCCCCAGCTCATTGACCAAGACCCGTTTGCCCCGCGCAGCGCCTTAAAGCCCACGTTGGTTGCCCCGGCCATGCAAACGCGTACCGCCGCGTCGATCGCCGCCGCCCGTGCAGCGGCGGCCACCGCTGCCAGTGCGACCGCGCGCAAGCCCGACAAATTCACGTCCGACCCCAGCCAGGTGCGCACCGCCGTGTGCGTGGAAGTGCGCGACCCGCGCCGCGCCAATGGCCCGCAGGCCGAAGACAAGGGCAGCGCCAGCGGTGTGTTGTATGTTTTCATGCCGCCGCTGCCGCGCCTGGAAGACTACCTGGACCTGGTGGACGCGGTAGAGGCCACGGCACGCGAACTGGGCGTCAAGATCGTGATGGAGGGCTACCCGCCCCCGCGCGACCCGCGCCTCAAGCTTTTGCAAGTCACGCCCGACCCTGGTGTTATTGAGGTCAATATCCACCCCGCCCATCACTGGGCCGAGGTGGTGGAACACACCGAGTTTTTGTACCAAGCGGCTTTTGAGACCCGCCTGTCAGCCGAAAAGTTCATGACCGACGGCCGCCACACCGGCACCGGCGGGGGCAACCACGTGGTCATGGGCGGCGCCACGCCCGCCGACAGCCCCTTCTTGCGCCGCCCCACGCTCTTGGCCAGCTTGCTTTTGTATTGGCACAACCACCCCAGCCTGAGCTATTTGTTCAGCGGCATGTTCATCGGCCCCACCAGCCAGGCCCCCCGCGTGGACGAAGCGCGCAATGACCAGATTTATGAGCTGGAAATTGCGCTGCGCGAGATTCACCGGCTGAGCGAGCAGGCCACGACGGTCAAGGGCGCGCCCAAAGCCACTGAAACCTATATGCAGCCTTGGCTCGTAGACCGCACCTTGCGAAATATCTTGGTGGATGTGACCGGCAACACCCACCGCAGCGAGTTTTGCATCGACAAGATGTATTCGCCCGACTCGTCCACCGGTCGCCTGGGGCTGCTGGAGCTGCGCGCCTTTGAGATGCCGCCGCACGCCCGCATGAGCGTGGTGCAGCAGTTGCTGCTGCGCGCGCTCGTGGCAAGGTTCTGGGACAAGCCCTATTTGGCGCCCGTGACGCGCTGGGGCACCGAGCTGCACGACCGCTTTTTGCTGCCGCACTGCGTGCAAGAAGACTTTGCCGACGTCATCACCGAGTTGCAAGAAGCCGGTTTTGCCTTTGACGCTGCCTGGTTTGCGCCGCACTTTGAGTTCCGCTTTCCGCTGGTGGGGCAGATTCAAAGCAAGGGCGTGCAAATGACCCTGCGCAACGCCCTGGAACCCTGGCACGTGATGGGCGAAGAAGGCTCGGCGGGCGGCACGGCGCGCTACGTGGACTCGTCCTTGGAGCGTCTGGAGGTCAAGGTCAACGGCCTCAACAGCAGCCGCTA
>CAIYQF010000067.1 GCA_903928325.1 uncultured beta proteobacterium
GCCACCAGGCTGCCGCTCAGGCCGCCCAGCGTCAGCCCGATGTGCTGGTGCCCAAACGCATAGACCACGCGCGTGCTGGCCTTGGAGTGGCCTAGCACCGGCAAGCCGTCGGGCAGCGTGGGGCGAAAACCCAGCCACGGCGCGCTGGGCGCACCCAGCCCGGATAGGGCGCGCTGGGATGCAAAGTGCAACAGGTCGAGCAGCTCCTGGCGCTTGTCCGAGCGCAGGCCCGCCAGCTCCACCGTACCGGCCACGCGGATGCCTTGGTCCATGGGCGTCATGTAAAAGCCGCGCTCGGCCCAACCCACAGGGCGCGACACCAGGCGCGTGGCTCCGGGGTACATCAGGTGGTAGCCGCGCTCGGCCTCCAGCGGCAGGTGGTCGCCACACTGCTGCGCCAGCGCCTTGGAATGCACGCCGGCACACACGGCCACGTAGTCATAAGCGGTGCTGCCCGCTGCGCACGCCACCCGCACATGGTCTGTGGCCGGGTGCAAGCCGTCCACCGCGTGGGGCTCGATGTGCAAACCGCGCGACTGCAAATAGGCCTGCAAGGCCCGCAAAAAACCGGCCGGGTCGCTCAGGTGCCAAGAACCCTTGAACAAAGCGCCGCGCTCAAAAATGGGGCTCAAGTTCGGCTCCAGCGCAGCGATCTCGGCAGCACCCAGGATGTCGGACTGCACGCCCAGGCGCCGACGCAGCTCCAGCGTGGATTGCGAAGCCTCGAAAGCCGCTGCGCTGGAGTACAGGTACAGGCACTCGCGGTGGCGAATAAAGGGCGTAAGCCCGGCGTCGCGCACCAGGTCGTCATAGCCGGCCTGGGCGCGCGAAAGCAGCACCGACAAGGCCGTGGCCGACGCCGTGTAGCGCGAGCGGGTCGAATGCAGCAAAAAGCTTCCCAGCCACGGCGCCAGCAACGGGAGGTAGCGCCAGCGCATGCGAAACGGGCTGCTCGGCGAGAGCAAAAATCGGGGCAGGTCGCGAAACACCGACGGGTTGTTGACCGGAATGCAGGCATAGTTGGCAAAGGTGCCGGCGTTGCCAAACGAGGCGCCTGCGGCCGCGCCCACGGGCTCGTACAGCACCACCTGGTGGCCGTCGCGCATCAGCCAATAGGCCGACGACAGGCCCACAAAACCGGCGCCGATAACTGCAACGTGGGCCATGAAGGATGCCCTTAGCCCTGGCGCAAATGCCAGGCTTTGGGCCGCGTGAAGGTGGCAATGCCGTAGGTTGACAAGGTCAGCCCCATGCCCGAGTCGGCATAGCCGCTCCAGGGCAGGCGCGGGCTGACGCGGTCGCAGCAGTTCCAGTACACGGTGCCCGCGCGCACCCGCGCCAACAGCGCGCGGGCGCGCTGCTCGTTGGGTGTGAACACACCAGCAGTCAGGCCGTAGCGCGTGTCGTTCATCAGGGCCACGGCTTCTTGGTCGTTGGCGACTTTTTGGATACCCACAATGGGGCCAAAACTCTCTTCGCGCATCACGTCCATGCGGTGGTCCACCTGGCTGAGCACGGTGGGCTCAAACCAATTGCCTGGACCGCTGCGCTGCTTGCCCCCGCATTCCAGCCTTGCGCCCTTGGCCACCGCGTCGTCCACCTGTGCCTGCAGCACAGCCAGTTGCGGCGCGCGGGTGACGGCGCCGATGTAGGTGTCCTCGTGCGTGGGGTCGCCCATCTTGAACCCAGTCACCGTGGTGGTGAACGCGGCCACAAAGGCGTCGTATATGGCTTCGTGCACGTACACGCGCTCGACCGAGCAGCAGCCCTGGCCCGTGTTGAACATGGCGCCATCGGCCAGAGAGGCCGCGGCGTTGGCCACATGCGCGTCTTCGCAGACATAGGTGGGGTCTTTGCCGCCGAGTTCGAGCTGCATCTTCACCATGCGCGGGCCCAGGGTGTGCGCGATCTTGGCGCCGGTTGCGTGCGAGCCGGTAAAGAACAGGCCGTCAATGTCTTGCACCAACAAGGCTGCGCCCACCTCGCCTGTGCCCACCAGGGTGGTAAACACATCTTGTGGCACGCCCGCGCTGTGCAGCAGCCGCGCGATGGCCAGGCCCGTGAGCGTGGCAAATTCAGACGGCTTGTACAAGACGGCGTTGCCCGTGAGCAGGGCCGGCACAAACACATTGCCGCCCACAAACCAGGGGTAATTCCAGGCCGATATATTGGCCACCACGCCCAAAGCGACGTGCTCAATTTGCTCGCGCATGCCGTCTTGGGCGTACACGGTTTCGGTGGTGGTTGCGAGGTCTACGGCATCCAGAAAAAAGTCGATGCGCCCAAGCAGGCCCTGGATCTCCCCGCGCGCCATGCCAATTGGCTTGCCCATTT
The DNA here is from genome assembly GCA_903928325.1 of uncultured beta proteobacterium. Lineage (GTDB taxonomy): Bacteria > Pseudomonadota > Gammaproteobacteria > Burkholderiales > Burkholderiaceae_C > Allorhodoferax. Next base: position 2,335 of record CAIYQF010000067.1, read on the forward strand.
CGCTGGTTAGCAGCGCCGCCAGCGTGTCTATCTCGGCCACCAGGCTGGCGCGAAAGCGGGCAATGCAGGCCTTGCGATCGGCCAAAGCGGTGGCCGCCCAGGCCGCTTGTGCGGCGCGGGCTGCCTGCGCCTTGGCCACCACGCTGGCGGGGGTGTCGGCCTGTAGCTGGGCAATGCGCGCGCCGGTGGCCGGGTTGAAGATTTCGAGGGTGCTCATGGTGTGGTTTTAAGGGGTTCGGGTTGAAGTGGGTGTGCTGCGCAGCGCTGCGCCTACATGGCTGCGGCAAACAGGGCCGCGAAGTCTGCGGCTGTGCAGGTGCGCGGGTTCGTCTGGTGGCAAATGTCTGCGCTGGCCACGGCCACCAGGCGCGCATGGTGCTCGGCGCGTACGCCGTGCGCGGCCAAGCCACCGTGGATGCCGATGCGGGCTTTGAACGCCCTGAGCCAAGGCACCAAGGCCGCGCCCCCGCCAGCAAGCCCACAGACATGGGCCAGATCGTCAAACTTGGCGGGCACGGCCGCTTGGTTCCAGGCCAGCACGGTGTCGATCATCAGCGCGTTGGCCAGGCCGTGGTGCATATCGCACACCGCGCCCAGGGCATGGGCGCAGGAGTGCACTGCACCCAGGTCTTTTTGGAAGGCGATGGCGCCCATCATGGACGCCATCATCAGGTCCGAGCGCGCTCGCAAATCGCCGGGCTGCGAGACCGCCGTGTACAGCGACGCAGCGGCCAGGCGCGTGCCCTCCAGGGCGATGCCGTCGCACAATGGGTGGTAGGCGGGTGACAAATAGCTCTCGATGTTGTGGGTCAGCGCGTCCATGCCGGTGGCCGCCGTGATGTGCGCAGGCAAGGCAAGCGTCAGCTCGGGATCGGCAAACACCCGGCGCGCCAAGATCTTGGCGCTAAACACCACGCGCTTGAGGTGCGTGTCGTTTTCGCTCAGCACGCTGGATCGACCCACCTCGGAGCCCGTTCCCGAGGTGCTGGGCAGCGCCACAAAGTAGGGCAGTGCCTGCACGATGGGTCGCACCTGGGGGTGGTCCCACGCGTATTCCACGATGTCGCCGTCGTGGGTGGCGGCCAGGCCCACGACCTTGGCCACGTCCAACGCGGCGCCGCCGCCAAAACCGATGACGCAATCCGCCTGGTGCGCATGAAAGGCTTGCGCCCCGTCCATCACCTGGCTGCACGTCGGGTTGCCAAACACGCCGCCAAACACGGCCACCTCAAGCCCCTGCAAATGGCTTTGGAACTCGGCGAGCACTGGCAGCTGGGCCAGCGCCCGGTCGGTGACGATCAGGGGGCGATTGAATCCTTGTTCAAGCAGGTGGGCGGCCACGCGCTTGCGCGCACCAGCGCCAAATTCGATGGCCGTGGGGAATGAAAAATGGGCGATGCGCATGGGTTTAATGAAGAAAAAGAAGATGGAAAAAAAAGGGGGTGACGCCGCCGGGGGGCTCAAATGATTTCGAAGTAGCGTTTCATTTCCCAGTCGGTCACGCCGTCGAGCCACTGGCGCCACTCCCAGTCGCGCGTGGCGGCAAAGTGGTCTACAAAACCGTCGCCAAGCCAGTCGCGGGCAATGGCGGAGCGCTCAAAAATGCGGTTGGTCTCCACCAAGGTGCGCGGCGCGCGCTCAATGTGCTCGGCCCCGACGTTGGTTCCGGTAATCGGCGGGGTGCTGAGTTTGAGGCCTTTTTCTACGCCCTCTAGCCCGGCTGAGATGACGGCGGCCATGGCCAAGTAGGGGTTTACGTCGGCGCCGGGGCAGCGGGTTTCCAGCCGCGTGGCCTTGGGGCTGCCCGCAATCACGCGAAAACTGGCGGTGCGGTTGTCCATGCCCCAGGTGGGTTTGACTGGCGCCCAATAACCGTCAACCAAGCGTTTGTAGCTGTTGATGGTGGGCCAGATTAGAGGGGCGAAATCCATCATGCAGTGCACCTGGCCGGCCAGGTAGCTCTCAAACAAGGCACTCATTTTGCGCGGCGCCTTGGCGTCAAAAAACGCATTGGATGTGCCGTCCGACAGGCTTTGGTGGATGTGGCCGCTGCATCCGGGAAGCGCCTGGTTGGGCTTGGCCATGAAGCTGGGCATGATGCCAAAGCGCGCTCCAATCTCCTTTGCACCGGTCTTGAACAAGATAGCCCGGTCGGCCTGCTCCAGCGCTTCGCTAAACGCAATGGCCGCTTCGTACACGCCGGGCCCGGTCTCGGTGTGCAAGCCCTCGATGGGTACGCCAAAGGCGCGCATATCGTCCATGATTGCATTGAAGAAACCCTGGTTTTGGTTCATGCGCAAGAGCGAGTAACCAAACATGCCCGGCGTCAAGGGCTCGGGCCCTACGCCTTTTTTGGCGGCCCAGGTTTGCGGCGTTTCCAGGAAGTTGAACCACTCAAACTCCATGCCCGTCATCACCCGAAAACCCATTTTTTCAGCCCGGCGCAGCACCCGCTTGAGCGTCTGGCGCGGGCACTGCGCGTGTGCGCTGCCGTCGGCCTGGACAAACTCGCCCAAGAAAAATGGCACGTCAGAGTCCCAGGGCACCTGGCGGGCGGTGCCCAGGTCCAGCCGCGCCAGCGCGTCCGGAAAACCATGCTGCCAGCCGGTGGCGCTGGTGTTGTCGTAGGTGACATCCATCATGTCCCAGCCCAAAACCACGTCGCAAAAACCAAATCCCCCGGCCGGGTAGGGCGCGCATGCACCCAAAAATTTATCGATGTGCAGGTATTTGCCGCGCAAGACGCCGTCGATGTCGGAGACAGCGACCTTGACCTTTTGCGCGCCGCTGCGCCGGACGTGCGCCACGGCCGGGTGCTCTTTGGTGCGAGGGGGGCTAGAGGTCGCCATAGCTGGGGGCTTTCGTGTTGGGGTGTGGATCCACGGCTGTGGGATGCGCGCGCGCATCCAGGCCCTATCGTAATGCGCGAATGTGGCACGACAGGCGCCAGGCGGAGCGGGAAATTCGCGTGGTTAGAATAAATTTGCTTTTGCCCGTGCGCCAGGTGGCGCACCAAATTGCTGATTTCCGGGTCGAAACATTTCAAAAACAATGAATTGGAGACAACGTGCTTTCAGACATTCAAATCGCCCAAGCGGCGCATATGCGGCCCATTAGCCAAATTGCCCAGGGACTGGGCATACCGGAAGACGCGGTGGATATGTACGGCCGCTACAAGGCCAAAATTTCACTGGACTACGCTAACAGCTTGGCTGACAGACCCGACGGCAAGTTGATATTGGTGTCTGCCATCAGCCCCACACCGGCGGGCGAGGGCAAGACCACCACCACCGTGGGTTTGGGCGACGCGCTGAACCGCATTGGCAAAAAAACCATCATCTGCCTGCGCGAACCCAGCCTGGGGCCTGTGTTTGGCATGAAGGGCGGCGCGGCCGGCGGCGGCCATGCGCAGGTGGTGCCCATGGAGGACATCAACCTGCACTTCACCGGTGATTTCAACGCCATCGCCCTTGCCAACAACCTGCTGGCCGCGCTGATTGACAACCACATCCACCACGGCAACGCCTTGGGTATCGACGTGCGTCGCATCACCTGGAAACGGATGATGGACATGAACGACCGGGCGCTGCGCAACATCACCTGCTCCCTTGGTGGGCCGGGTAACGGCTACCCGCGCCAGGACGGTTTTGACATCGTGGTGGCGTCTGAAGTGATGGCCATTTTTTGTCTCGCCACCAGCCTGACCGACCTGAAGGAGC
>CAIYQF010000068.1 GCA_903928325.1 uncultured beta proteobacterium
TCAAGACCCTGGACGACTGCGGCCTGCGCAAGGACACCATCGTGGTGTTTTCGGGCGACCACGGCGACATGCTGGGCGAGCGCAGCCTTTGGTACAAGATGCACTGGTACGAGATGGCCGCGCGCGTGCCCCTGGTCATCCACGCGCCCCAGCGCTTTGCGGCGCACCGGGTGACGGGTAGCGTGTCCACCATCGACTTGTTGCCCACCTTTGTGGAGCTGGCTGGTGGCACGCTGGATGCGCGCCTGCCGATCGATGGCCGCTCGCTGCTGCCGCATCTGCAAGGCGTGCCGGGCGCGCCGGGCCACGACGAGGTAATTGGCGAATACATGGCCGAAGGCAGCAAAACTCCGCTGGTGATGATCCGCCGCGGGCCCTGGAAGTTCATGTACTCGCAAGACGACATCTGCCTGCTCTACCACCTGGAAACCGACCCGGACGAGCGCAACAACCTGGCCACCGTGCCCGCGCACCAGGCGGTGCTGAGCGCTTTTGTGCAAGAAGTGGCCCAGCGCTGGGACCTGCCCGCGCTGCACCAGCAGGTGCTGGCCAGCCAGCGCAGGCGCCGCCTGGTGGGGCAAGCGCTGACCAAGGGCAAGCTCACTTCCTGGGACCACCAGCCCTTGGTAAAGGCCAGCGAGCAGTACATGCGCAACCACATGGACCTGGACGACCTGGAGCGCCGCGCGCGCTTTCCCAAGGTGACCTAGACCGCCTTAACGCGGCAAGTTATTGGCCAATCACGCGGTCCATGGCCTGGTCGCGTAGACGCTGCGCTTGCTGCGCAGGGTTTGCAGGGCCAAGAGATGCCTGCGCGGTAGGTGCGGTCGGGGCTCCCACCACTGTTACGCTGCCCTTGGACACGGCTTGCGTTTGGCTGCCTGGGGGGCATGGTTTGTCGGTGTAAATGGTCTCGCCGCCGACGCTGCATTTGTGTATGCCGCTGGGGCTGGCCAGTACGACGGCCGTGCTAGGGCGCGCCGCCGGTAGCGCGCCCGGCGCAGGCTCCAGCGGCCAGTAGTGTCGCACCGCGCCCTGGTCCACCTTGGCCAGTCCTGTTTCGATGAAGGGGCGCCAATGGCGCACCGTTTGCGTGTCCCGAAAGTACCAAGCCAACGACGACAAAAATGCCATCAGCACCAACAGATTAACCACCTTGTCCCGCATAGCCGTTCCTTTTTTCATAGCGATACGAGGTTGTAACCTAAAAATTTCGCAATTTAATTATCAATTTTGATTTGATGACCAAATTGGCGCGCTTGCGCTATCCGCCGGAGAACCTGCAGCCCTGCGCGCCTTCAGGCCGGGGTTTGCAGGCGAAAGCAGGCCGCGCGCGCCCCCACGCTGATGCCACGGGCGTTGACGATGGGCTGGGCGCGCCAGGGCTGCAGGGCCTCGCGCTGCGCGGCGTCCAGCCAGCCGAGTTGCTCCAGCGCCTCTACCGTGGCGGCGTAGAGCGCGGTTTTGTTGCCGTCGCTGATCTTGAGCGCCAGCGCCTCGCCCCGGCTCTTGCTGGCCGCCACCTGCACGCCGTCGGCGCCGATCTTGGTAATCCAGTCGCCCCGGCCAATGTGCATAAAGGCCAGGTCGTTGCGCCCGGTGCCGCTGACCATCTCGGGATACGCCGTCATGGCCTCGCCGAGCTGGGCAAAGCTGCTCCCAAACTGCGCATCCTGCGCGCCGCTGGCCAGGCGGGCGTAGCCGTAGGCCAGTTTGGACAGGGGCATGGCGTAGTTGGGCGCCGAGCAGCCGTCAATGCCCATCTTGAGGTCTTGCACGTCCATGCCCACGGTGGCAGCCACGTCGCGCGCAATGGCTTGCTGCAGCGGGTGCTCGGGGGCGATGTAGTCGTCCAGACTCCAGCCGTTTTGCACGCAGTGCGCCACAAAACCGGCGTGCTTGCCA